>JAILEL010000004.1 GCA_024687845.1 Eubacterium sp. | reverse complement strand
TTTTTTTCAAAAAGACGTTTCGAGAGAAACTTTTTATTACGTTGCAATACAAGGTTTATTATGATAATATATCGAGTTAGATTAAACTAACTAATATAAAAAGAAGGGACGTAATAATGAATAAAGAGATTAGTTTTGATGATATAAGAGAATTTGAAGTTGAATTTGATAAGGATAGATCAAATACACTAGCTATGAATGCTGTAACCTCAAATGGAATAAATGCAGCAGCTAAGAGTTATAAAGCAATGGCTGTAAATCAGTTTGGATTTTCTGTTGAGGTTGAAGCAGGAAAGGTATGTAACCAGAAACAATCTGGGCGTTGCTGGATGTTTGCATCATACAATGTTATGAGACTTGAGATAATGAAAAAACTCAACATTGAGAATATGGAGCTTAGTCAGAACTATCCACTTTTTTATGACAAACTTGAGAAGGCAAATCATTTCCTTGAAAATATGCTTGATGTAATTGATGAACCACTTGATGGCAGAGTTGTAAGCTATCTTCTACAAGATCCGATGGGAGACGGTGGACAGTGGGATATGTTCAGAAGTCTTGTAGCAAAATACGGTGTGGTTCCGAAGGAAGTAATGCCTGAGACAAATGTTTCAAGTGCAACCAGAGAAATGGATACATATCTTACTACAAAGCTCCGTGAATTTGCATCTCAGTTCAGAAAGAAATATGCAGCAGGTGCTTCTGTTGAGGAGCTTAGAGCAGACAAAAAAGAAATGATGAAGGTTATTTATCGTATGCTTGTTATATCACTTGGAAAACCACCGGTGAAATTCACCTGGGAGACAAGAGATAAGGATAAGAACTTTATCAAGGTGGCTGATATAACACCGCAGGATTTCTTCAAGGAATATGTGGGCTGGAATCTTGATGATTATGTGACAGTAATAAATGCTCCGACAAAGGATAAGCCTTATGGAAAAACATATACAGTACAGTATCTTGGAAATGTAAGAGATGGAGCCTATCCGGTTAAATATCTGAACCTTCCGATGGATGACCTGCGAGAGCTTACAATAAAACAGTTAAAGGATGACAAAGCCGTATGGTTTGGTAGCGATGTTGGCCAGTTCTCAGATAGAAAGGGCGGTTACCTTACATCAGATATTCTGTGTGTAGATGAACTGTTTAATACTGAATTTGGTATGACAAAAGAGGAAAGGCTTGATTATGGAGACAGCATGATGACTCATGCCATGGTTATAACCGGAGTAGATCTTGATGATGCGGGAAAGCCTATTAGATGGAAGGTAGAAAACAGCTGGGGAGAAGACGTGGGAGAAAAGGGCTTCTATGTAATGGATGACAAATGGTTTGGAGAATATGCATTCCAGATTCTTTTAGAGAAAAAGTATTTGTCTGATGAACAGAAGGCTGCCTTTGATACAGAACCAATAGTTCTTAAGCCATGGGATCCGATGGGAAGCCTGGCAATTTAATCACATAATAACGTAATTATATTTTCAATGAGTGAAGCAATCATATTGTTATAATTTTCCTTGATAAAAACCTTCTCCATTGTGAGACTTACAGCAATCAGCTTCATGTAGTTGCAGGCAAGCTTCCAATTGGGATTTTTAGAGGGACTATAAAGTAGCGAAATAAGTGTATGCATTGTTTTACTATCATTATTTTCGTCTTCAATATATTTATCAGACCACGAAGCAACAAGACGTTTCTTTTCTGAATCGGTCAAATAAGCAAATACATTAGGATTCTCTGCTGATAGCCATAACAGGTAATCGCGTAGAGAATCCTTTGTTAGTTTTCCGTTATCATTTAAGTGTGACAACAGATTATCCTTTGCGCGATTTCTTTCATGAATCATCATGTGATATATAAACTCAGACTTATTTTCAAAGAGATTGTAAAAGGTTCCCTTGGCTATATAGGTGTTCTCGGTGAGTTTATCTATATTTACGGCAGATAAACCGCCTGTTTTAAGCATATTAAATCCATTATCAAGGAGCTTGATTCTCAGATCTTCCTTGTTATCTTCTGTAAAAATCTTTGGCATGGTTTTCTCCCCAAATGTTTTCCCTCGGTTTTCAGCATGACATAAAGTTGAATAATGACTTTCAAACTATTGAAAGTCATTTTATAGGAATTATACTTGTAATCATTGAAGATTTCAAGGAGGTCAGTGTTTTGGTAAAAGTAAAACTTACGAAAGACGAAATGAGAGAATTTGCTGAAGCTTTTGCAAATTATAACTATGGTGATAAAGAGATAGGAATGGTTCCTTTGTATCCGGGCTATCCTGACAGAACGAGACTAATTAACTATCTTATTGCAATAATCAGTACAGCGAATGATTATAATTCAGTATATGCAACTTCGGACAAAAAAGAGGGGATTGTTATTCTGACGGATACAACGCATCCCTATCCATCAGCTGCTATATTCAAAATGATGTGGAGAATGATGAGAGCGCTGGGGATAAAGAATTTCAGTAATATGATGAAGAAGTTTCAGGCTGGTGGCGCCAGTCTTGAAAAGAAATATCGTGATGGAAAGAAACAATTTGTACAGATTGAACTTCTTGCTGTAAAGAAGGAATATCAGGGACAGGGATTTATGCGTCCACTTGTAGAAACTGCATTTGAAGTTGCAAAGCAAGCGAACCTTCCGGTTATAGTTACAACAGATGCAGAGCTTAAGAAGGATAAATATGCTCATATCGGAATGAATCATATAAATACAAGAAAACTTGGAAGTAAGAGCTTTTTATATGATCTCGTTAGGGAAGCAGTATAGTTTAAGAGATAATATGTGATTAGCGGGATATCGTGATTGTACCTGAGAGGTGCGAATGCGGTAGCCCGTTTTAATTTATATTAAAAGATCTTAAACCTCTTTTTGAAAAACATAGAGTT
Organism: Eubacterium sp.; assembly: GCA_024687845.1. The sequence goes on along the minus strand of JAILEL010000004.1, from coordinate 644 downwards.
ATATGATATTATATGGAGTTAGAAGGATATAACCATAATCGTGGCCCGAATATAAAGGAGGGGTATAGAAAAATGGAAGGTTTGGTTAATAGAGCGATTCGCAGATATTTAAAGAAGCATTATCCAAGGAGTATGAAGAAAATAATAGCAAGGGCTGAAAGAATCCGTCCAAAGCTTATGAAGAAAGCACCTGACATGGGTGGTAAGGAGAATTCTCTGGCAGGCAACCTTAATATGTTTATCCTATTTCTTTCCTACTACGAGGCGACTAATCATAGAATGGCTGGCGAGGCAATAGATGAGATTATTGATGATATATATAAACATTTAAGGCTTTTACATAAAATTATGGATATCAATAATAAGAGATTCCTCAAGGTATTAAGAAAATATCTTTACAGGAGCTATCAAAAGTATGCTGACAAAGTGTCTGAAAAGAGAAGCAAAGGGCAGTGGATGGATACATGGGAGATGATAGTTAATCCTAATAATGATAACAGGGGCTTTGCGTTTACTCTTGTGGGATGTCCGCTTGTTGAATATGCAAAGAAATATGGATATATGGAGCTTATGCCGCATATGTGTGCCCTTGATCATACATATGCAAAGCTTATGCATGCTAAACTGATCAGAACGCATACCGT
>JAILEL010000459.1 GCA_024687845.1 Eubacterium sp. | reverse complement strand
CTCTTCTCAGCGTCAGCTTCCACTATTTCCTTAATTTCATCCAATGAAAATGAATATGACTTCAGTCTGCTGATGAACAGCATCTTTTCCAGCTGATCTATGGAATAATAACGATATCCATTTTCCGGATTCACTTCACTCGGTTCAAGTAGCCCTATTTCTGCATAATACCTGAGGGTCTTTGTTGAAACCTTGCATATATTCGAAAACTCTCCAATTGAAAGCATACAAACTCCTTTGTTACTATTCACGGTATATTTTATATGCTTGCCATTACATACTTCTCGATAAACTCTATTCTGTCCTTTGCCCTCGGATAAAATAGTGATGTAATCGCAACCACCAGACTCTTATCAGGATTCACATAGATAATATTCCCGCCATCTCCCATGGCTGCATAGCCACTCTTTTCTCCAATCCACCATAAGTATCCATATGGAAGATTCAGCTTTTTCCATCTGCTATGCTCAGTAGTACTCTCTTCAACCCATTTTTCAGAAACAATCTGTTCGCCATTCCAATTACCTTTATTCAGGAAAAGCTGTCCTATCTTCGCCATATCAACCGGCGATATGGTTAGTCCCCAACCTGCAGTATTTACGCCCTGTGGATCTGCAACCCAGCCGTTCATATCGGTGGACTTATAGAACTCCATCTGCTCTTCTTTACTATGAAATGTGATATTCTTCTCTATATTTATATCTAAAGGTTCGAACAGATTCTCCTTTGAAAACTCAAGCACAGACTGTCCAGTTGCCTTCACAAGGATTCCGGACAGAACATCCGGACCTATAATTGGAGCGTATCTGAACTCTCCTAGCTTTCCTTTTCCACCCATTTTATCAAGAGAAAACTTTACCCAGTCCATACTTGTGAAATACTTGGTATAAGGATTAAACTTATACTTATAAGGAACTGTCATTGTAAGGATATCCCTTATTCTAATTTCAGGAAGTGTTTTTTCCCCCCTTTTTACGACATAATCAGGATAATAGTCCAGAATCTTATCGTCTATACTCCTAATCAAACCCTTATCCAATGCTATTCCGATAAGTATTGATACAATACTCTTTGTCACTGAGAAAACATGTATACGAGACTCAGCGGTGCAGCCGTTATAGTAATTCTCATAAACAGTTTCTCCGTCTTTAACTATCACCATTCCAACCATATTATTGTAATCCGTTGAAATAGCCTCTTCCATTCTTTTTATCTGTTCCTGCTTCATCTTTACCTCCAAAACGACTTTATTTATTTCTCTAATTCCTTTTTGACAAGCTCAATAATTCTACTTGTCAAATCGAGTATAAACTTTGCCGTAAGGGAAAGGTCAAGACAGATTATGCGTGCTACCTACATAAAATAGAGTTACTCCTTAGCCCTGTTAACAACTATTATTCCAGCACATACAAGTATCAGCGCTGCAAGGTGAATCAATCCGAAGGAGGTACCTTCTTTCAGAAGTATAATGGATGTAATAACTCCGAAGATTGGTGACAGAAAACCATATACCGAAACTCTGGATACCGGGTTATATTTCATAAGTGTCCCCCATATCGAGTATGCCACCGCAGATAGAAATGCAAGATAGATAAGATCTAAGACGCCTCGAGTAGTCACTGTCTCGAGACGTCCGCCCATTACAAATCCTGTTATTGTCATTATCAAACCACCAACTATAAACTGATAGCCACTGAGAACTACCGGTTCTTCTTTTTTTGTATATTCCTTTAATAATACCGAAGAAAATGCATATGCAACTGTGGACAGAAAGATGAATAGATCACCTTGTATTATATTTCCCGTACCTGGTCCTCCATCAGCAAGATTGACCAGGACCACGCCAAGAAATCCGATAATGCATCCGAAGGTCTTTCCAAATGACAGCTTTTCCTGTCTAAATATGAGACTTGCTACAACCAGAACAACAAATACATTTGTTCCCTGAACTATGGAAGCTCTGACTCCAGTAGTATGTGCAAGTCCGACATAAAAGAAGAAATACTGGCCGACAGTCTGAAACATAGATAATTTCAAAATCATTGCAATGCTACTTTTCTTTGGAAGAAGAAGCTTACGCTGAATTATGCATCCAAGTAAAACTGCAAGAATTCCTGCCAATGTAAATCGGATTCCTGCAAAAAGAATCTGTGAAGCCATCATATCTGAACTGATAGCGAATGCCCTATAGCCGAGCTTGATCATCGGATAGGCACTACCCCACAGAAGACATGAGGTAAGCGCGCCTAATGCTACAATTATTGAGTTACTAAAAACACTTTTTTCTTTCGATACATTATTATCTAAACTTTTTATATTTTCATTCATTTTATTATTTCAATTGATTGCTCCTAAAACAAAAATTAACTTTCATATGGCTGATTACTGGGTAAATGATCCATAGTGTTCAATCTGTCTCTGGTTAGAATCCCGACTTGAAAATCTAGTGTAGAGGACAACGAAAATCAATATGGCAGCCTTAATGATCACGTTTACAATGATAATAAAGCTCTTTTTCATGTTCTGATTTCCTTCTCCTACATGTCCTTCTTAAAAAACGCTCATGAGCTTATTATATCGAAAAGTCGCTTAAACCGCTATATGATTTATTATTCAAACAATATATTTAAATATCCATCTTCAAATCTGGCACCGCCAACTTCCAGTTCTTCAAAATCCTTCGGTACTGGAAAGCGTCTTCTTTCATTTTTTACGCCAACTAGTAGTTCAGTACCCACCTGCTCCAGTTCCAGTTCATCCTTCCTTGCAAATGGCAGATATATCTTTAGTGTGCCGTTTTCTTTATCGGAAATATATATTTCTTTCTTGAAAAGAACTTCATCAGGATCTGAGTCCCCATATATCTTACCACCAATGTTACAAAGCACATCCAGCGTGCGAAGTTCTGAGTTCTGAAGCTCCACATAAAACTTAGGCACTTCACTGAAGCTTTCCTTAATATCACTCAGTCCATGTTCCTGGAGTTTTATCCATTTGCTGAAATATCCTTCCATAGCTTTTTCAGGATAAATGTGATTCACGATCACAGCATCAACATTATAATGATATAGATAAAGGCAGGTAAAATTCCTCTTAGCCTCACTTATTACTATTCTTTCTGGTGTGGTAACAACTCTGAGACTAACTATATCCTTATCGAGCATTAATCTCTGAAGACGCTGCATTTTATCAATCACATATTCCACATCATCAAATACCTTGTCCTCAGGCATAGGAACCTTGGCAACCTTCTCGACAATCGGTCCAACTGTCTTAATTCCCTTTCTCTTAACCGGAAGAACCTTTTCTATCAGTTCTGAAAGCATTTCAGGATATTTAAGGAGTGACAGAGTTTCCCCCGTCGGAGCACAGTCAACAATTAGTGTATCATAAACCCCGCTTTCATAGACATCAAGAATCTTCAGTAATGAAAAGAGTTCTTCAAGTCCTGGAAATACAAGAAGTTCCTCTACTTCTATTCCGCTTCCTCCCTTCAGGGTAAGAAACTCCTTGAAGTAGCTTCTGATATTCCCCCAGCTCTTCTCACTTTCATAAACAGTATCTATCTCCATGGCATCAAGATTCTCCATGACATTTACCGGATCTTTCCCAAGCTTCACATCAAATGAATCGCCCAGACTATGTGCCTGGTCCGTGCTCATTACAAGAACCTTCTTTCCACTCTCAGCAATAGTGCATGCTGTAGCTGCAGCCATGCTTGTTTTTCCAACGCCACCTTTTCCTGTAAAAATTATAATTCTCATTTTATTATCCTCGCAATATATACAAATATATGTCTTCTAAGAAGCTCATCCTATATCTATCTTTCTGGAACCATGCTTTTTTTCTTTTTCAGCCATTCTTATATTAGAATTACCAAAGACTTCATCATGAATAATTTCTTTAACCATCAGCTTAAGCTCATTACTTATGATATCCACATGGTTTTCCATTTTCTCTGGAAGAAGTGCACATATAGCCTTCTTCTGATATTCAGCGGCCAGCCTCAGCCTTGCTGGCATTTCTTTATCATCAGCTAATATTTTTTCTACTAATAATCTATAACCTTCTACTTTACTCATCATCATCTTCTTCCTCCTTTTCAAAGCTTATACGAAGTTTGCCTTCTTCATACTTTGCCCCCGAAACCACATAGGTTCTAAGCGCATTTGGAAGAGGTATATTTCTCTTGAAATTACCAGTCTTTATTACAATATCTGTAGTTGCCTGATAGAGATCTATATCACCCTTATCAGCACCAGGAATGCTAACCTCCAGCTGATATCCTTCTTCAGTCTGAGTGAAAGCCTCTCTTTCAGTAATGTGCTTAACCACAAATACATCACCCTTTTTCAGAACATCATCTACTATTCTCCTCAGATTTGCCTCTCCCTTAAGTTCTTCGTCATACCATGGAATCTCATATATCGGAAGTGCCGCAAAGCTTTCCTTAAGGCACTGTATGTATTCTTTCTGAATCTCAACCCAGCGGTCAAAGAAATTGTTGTTGATATCCTGAGGAAGTATTCTGTTAATATATAGCCCATCCACATTGAAGTTATAGAGATTCATATACATATAATTACGCTTCGTCTCTTCTACAACCATTTTTTCAGGTGTTGTTACAATCCTTACACTTGTAATATCTCTATTCTTTAAAAGGTCCTGAAGTTCTATCAGCTTAAGAAAAACCTTTTCTATATCATTCATGGCTTTCTTATTAGGCATCTCCACTGAGAACATCTTCTTGGAAAATGGAGCAAGGAGTCTGATTCCCACTTTTCCAATCGGAAAAAGCTTTTCCATATACCAGGTTAATAGCTCCGGGAACTTAAGCATTGACAAAGTTTCTCCCGTCGGGGCACAGTCAACAATTATTCGATCATAAGTTCCCTTCCCATATATTTCAGATATTTTCAGAAGTGAAAAAAGCTCTTCCATTCCTGGCATCATACCCATATCATCCATATTTCCTGCCATACTTAGAGTCTTTCTTATATATTCAACAAACTCCTTAAAGTCCTCCCGCATTACATATTCGGGATCTATTTCATATATATCAAGATTTGGAAGTATATTCTCTTCAGTTTTACCAAGAGTTCTTCCAAAAATATCACCAAGATTATGTGCCATATCTGTACTTATAAGAAGTGTCTTCTTTCCTTCCTCAGCGCTCCTCATTGCATGAGCTGCTGCAACACTGCTCTTTCCAACTCCACCCTTGCCTGTGAAAATATATATTCTTCTCATTTTCTTATTCTCCTCTTTAATATTTCTACAATTGAATAGTTCGATATTCGAAGTATTTGTTTTTTTGAAAGGCAGTCATCCAGACCGCCTTAATATACTTGCTATGTTCAGTTAACTCTATTACTCAATAGCTATCTTTCTCACTTTTTTAATCTGTTTTCCATCCTCAGGCTCTGCTTCAGCGTCCTCTTTCAGAATAGTCTTGACCTTATCTGCTATTTTCATAAAAAGCTGTATCTCTTCTTCCGAAAACGATTCAAAAACTCTCGTTCCATAATATATCATCTTCTTGAAAAGCTTCATAAAATGATTCTTTCCCTTTTCAGAAAAGACGATCAATACAACTCTCTTATCTTCTGAAGATCTGGTTCTTTCTATAAAACCATTTTTTTCCATCCTGCTGACTATTCCAGTTGCGGTATTAAGGGGCACATGGATATAATCAGCTATTTCTGTCATGTTCACTTCTTTCTTCTGATATAAAAGCCAGAAAATAAGCATTTCATTTTTTGTAAGATCCATGAAGATATTTTCCCAGATTTCTGAAGAAAGCAAATCCTTCACTTCATCAATATAACCTGTAATTAATTGAAATGTATCTTTTGATATTCCATAATCTTCTGTCTTCATCGCATCTCCCGGTAACATAACATATAATCACTTGCAAATAATATTTCGCCATTCGAAGTAATTTAATTCTATATCCGAAGTATTTTTTTTGTCAAGTATTTTTTCAAAGTTTTTTGTATTTCTTTGCCTATATCTCCTAATTCTTTTTGAATGAGAGCTGCATCCTATACTCTAATTTCATAAAAAAAAACGCATAAGCGAAGGTTCTTAGTGTAATATCACGAAAAATATTTTAGGTGTTTTCACTCACCCTTTTCATTGTGTATAATAGGGAATTGCAAGAATTGCATATCTATGAATTTGCGAGTTTATGCCCCATTTTAATTCGCAATTCAAAAATAAAATATAAGAGAGGTAAAAGTATGAATCACGATGTAATCACCGATGAATATCTCGAGAAGATGGATGCGTACTGGCGTGCCACTAATTATCTCGCTGCAGCTCAGCTGTATCTGCTTGATAATCCACTTCTCCGCGAACCACTTCAGAAGGAACAAATTAAGAAGAAGATAGTTGGTCACTGGGGAACAGTTCCAGGACAGAACTTTATCTATGTTCATCTTAACCGTGTAATTAACAAATATGATCAGGACATGATCCTTCTTTCAGGACCAGGTCATGGCGGAAACTTCTTTGTTGCTAATGCATATCTTGAAGGTTCTTACAGCGAAGTATATCCTAACATCAGCAGAGATATGGATGGACTTCAGAAGCTTTGTAAGCAGTTCTCATTCCCAGGCGGTATCTCAAGCCACGTTGCACCTGAGACACCTGGTTCAATCCACGAAGGCGGTGAGCTTGGTTATTCAATCGCTCACGCATTTGGTGCAGTATTTGATAACCCAGAGCTTATCGCAGCATGTGTAGTTGGTGATGGTGAAGCTGAGACAGGCCCACTCGCTACTTCATGGCAGTCAAACAAATTCCTTAATCCAATTTCAGATGGTGCAGTACTTCCTATTCTTCACCTTAATGGATTTAAGATTTCAAATCCTACTATTCTTTCACGTCTTTCACACGAAGAGCTTGAAGCATTCTTTAAGGGTAATGGATGGAAGCCATATTTCGTTGAAGGTTCAGATCCTAAGGAAATGCATCGTAAGATGGCAGAAACTCTCGACACTGTTGTTGATGAGATTAAAGCTATTCAGAAAAATGCTAGAGAGAACAATGATTCAACAAGACCTGTATGGCCTATGATCGTTCTCCGTACACCAAAGGGATGGACAGGTCCAAAGGTAGTTGATGGAAATAAGATTGAAGGATCCTTCCAGGCTCACCAGGTTCCTGTAATGATGGATAAGCCTGAGCATATGCAGATTCTTCAAGATTGGCTTGAAAGCTATCATGCTGAAGAGCTTTTCGATGAGAAGGGTCGTCTTATCCCTGAACTTCAGGAGCTCGCTCCAAAGGGTGACAGAAGAATCGCTTCTAATCCACATGCTAATGGTGGAAAGCTTCTTCACGATCTCAGACTTCCTGATTTCCGTGACTATGCTGTTGATGTTCCTCAGCCAGGTTCTGTTGAAAAGCAGGATATGATCGAGCTCGGTGGATACATCAGAGACGTATTTAAGCTTAATGATGATCAGAAGAACTTCCGTATCTTCGGACCAGATGAGACAATGTCTAACCGTCTTAACAAGGTATTTGAAGTAACAAACAGAGATTGGAACAATCCAATCGATGAGGGAACAGATCAGTTCCTTGCAGCAGATGGACGTGTTATGGACTCAATGCTTTCAGAGCATATGTGTGAAGGATGGCTTGAAGGATATATCCTTACAGGTAGACATGGTTTCTTCGCCAGCTACGAAGCATTTATCCGTATTATAGATTCTATGGCAGCTCAGCATGCTAAGTGGCTTAAGGTTTGTAACGGTCTATCATGGAGACAGCCTATCGCATCACTTAACCTTCTTCTTACATCAAATGTATGGCAGCAGGATCACAACGGATTTACACATCAGGATCCTGGATTCCTTGATCACATTTCTAACAAGAAGGCAGACGTGGTAAGAATCTATCTTCCACCAGATGCAAACTGCTTACTCTCAACAATGGATCACTGTCTGAAGAGTAAGAACTATGTAAATGCAATCGTTGCAAGTAAGCACCCAAGACCACAGTGGCTCACTATGGAGCAGGCTGTTAAGCATTGTACACAAGGTATCGGTATCTGGGATTGGGCTTCATCAGATAACGGCGATGATCCTGATGTAGTACTTGCTTGTTGTGGAGATACACCTACACTTGAAGCACTTGCTGCAGTTGACATCATGCATAAGGAAATGCCTAACGTTAAGGTTCGTTTCGTAAACGTAGTTGACCTTATGAGACTTGAGCCAAAGGATAGACATCCACATGGTCTTTCAGATGTTGACTATGATACAATCTTCACAAAGGATAAGCCAATCATATTCGCATTCCACGGATATCCAACACTTATCCATGAGCTTACATATACAAGACATAATCATAACATCCACGTTCATGGTTATCATGAAGAAGGTACAATCACTACTCCATTTGATATGAGAGTTCAGAATAAGATTGACCGCTTCAATCTTGTAATTGCTATGATTAACAATCTTCCATCACTTGGTAACAAGGGAGCATTCCTTGTACAGAAGATGAAGGATAAACTTGTTGAGCATAAGACATATATCCATGATGTTGGTGTTGATATGCCAGAAATTGCTGAGTGGAAGTGGACAGGTCTTAAATAAATAA
>JAILEL010000464.1 GCA_024687845.1 Eubacterium sp. | reverse complement strand
TTAGTCATAATTTCATTCCTAATATTCTATTCACGTTTGTGCCTTATCACTACGTGATATGTAAGTCTCACTGTGCAAGCCAAGGCTAAAGCTACGCAGAACGCATCCTCACTTCGTTCGGTCCATAGATTACTATGTATTAGACGGCTAACTCACAATCGCACGAATCTCTCCATCATGTATTGTGATATTTATCTCATCGCCTTTTTTTGCATCAGACACTGACATAAGTGGTTCACCACATTTTTCTATATATCCAAAACCACCTTTAAGCTTTGCTGTTGGTGAAAGTCCGTCAAGTCTGGCAACAGCAACCGAATATCTATTCTTATAACTTGTAATCTTCATTTCCATCAAATTATGCATTCTGTCAGAAAGCTGTGACAGATACTGCTGATGATCTCCCAGCTTTTTCTCAGGACTAAGGGATTCAAGCTTTAATGTACTATTTCTAAGCATCATTTTAACTTCATTTAGTCTTGATCTTATACTTCTGTCCAATGCTATTCTTTCAGCTTCAACTCTTCTTATAGTTGACATAACATCAGGTATTGCAAGTTCTGCAGCTGCTGACGGCGTCGGCGCTCTCATATCCGCTACATAATCAGCAATGGTATTATCCACTTCGTGCCCAGTTCCTGAAATTATTGGAGTTTTGGCATTATAGATAGCTCTTGCAACTATCTCTTCATTAAATGCCCAGAGATCTTCTATAGATCCACCTCCACGACCAACTATTATAGTATCAAGTTCCATACTGTCAAGAACTTCAATACCTCTGGCGATGGTTTCAGCAGCTCCCTCTCCCTGCACCTTAGCAGGATACAGAATAAGCTGGACATAAGGATTACGTCTCTTGGATATATTTCTTATATCCTGAATAGCCGCTCCGGTTTCTGCAGTAACTATCCCAACCCTTTTAGGGAACTGAGGAATGGGCTTCTTTACTTCAAAATCAAAAAGACCTTCTTCATATAGACGAGCCTTTAGCTTTTCATATTCCGCAAAAAGCTTGCCTTTGGTGTCTACATCTTGAACTATCTTTCTGGCATAGAGCTGGTACCTTCCGTCTCTTTCATAAACACTTATACTTCCCTGAATAAAGACCGACTGACCATCCTCAAGCCTGAAGTTAAGTCCTGTAGCTACATTTCCCTTAAACATAACACAAGGCATGGAACCAGATTCATCTTTGATAGAAAAATAAATATGCCCCATGCTGTGGTATTTGCAATTTGATATCTCCCCCTTAACCGTAAGACTTTTAAGGAGATAATCATTACCTATTAAATTTTTTATATAAGTATTAATCTGTCCAACAGTATAATATTTCATGATTCCTTTTTAATGATACCATCCAGCACGCCATTTATAAAAGCTGCTGACTTCTCATCCGAATAAACCTTTGCAAGCTCTATAGCTTCATTTACTGCTACTGCATTGGGAATATCATCATCGAAAAGGATCTCATAAACAGCCACACGAAGAATCGCAAGCTCGGTTTTTCCCATTCTTGCTACCTTCCAGCTATTGCTGTGTGTATCTATCTCATTATCAATTTCAGATACTCTATCCTGAATAGCAGTCACTTTATTATCGATATAGTCTATATCTTTTTGAATCTCTTCAGGAAGTATATCGTCAACATCTTCACTTTCCTTTCCTGAAATATCTTCAAGATCAAGCGCAGGAACATAGCCATCATAAAATGGAATCTGGAAGACTGTTTTAAATATTTGTTCTCTTAATTCATGTCTGGTCATATTTTTTCTCCGTTATCATAGAACAACATTTGGTAATTAATTCTTCTCAGAAAAATCAATTCCTGAGATTCTTACATTTACCTCTTTGCAGGTAATACCGGTCATAGTAAGTAGTGATTGGCTGACCTTTTCCTGAACAGCTTTGGATACCTCTACGAGATTGTAGCCAAAAAGCACCTCAACAGATGTATCAACCTTTATTGTATTATCCTCCAGATAGGTTACCCTTACGCCATTCGAAAGATTATTTTTTCCAAGCTTAGCAACCAGGTCTCTGGTAATACCACCAGTCAGTTTAGAAACACCATCCACTTCAGTACAGGCAATTCCTACAATACTTGAAACAACATCATCAGCGACCTGAATTATTCCGCCACCTTCATTTATAGTGTATCTATTATCCTTTACAGTTTCAGCCATTTCACTTCCTCCGATTTATTAGTTTTCATTACTATCACGGCTAATTCAAAATACACCCTTGATTCCACATCGTAAATAGTAAATATTTCTCTTAAACAACTTCTTGCGACGGATTCTCCATCGAAGAAGAATCATCTGATTCAGATTTTTCAATTTCTGTTTCCGACTCCTCAGCCACCTGAGTAAAGAATCTGGCTCCATCCAGAATTCCAAGAATAGTCGGAACTCCAGTCCAGAAAAACAAAAGATATATTAAACCTTTTTTATAATCACCCATATAAAAATGGTGCAACCCTATCGTTCCCGTAAACATCGCAAGAACTCCGGCAATAGTTTTATTCTTCTTTAACATAAACTTAGCTCCACCAGGTCAACATGCTTTTCCTGCAAGCAGTCATTTTTGTTACCTATCACATAAACTGTGAATAGCAACTTATATCTTACTATATCAAAAAACAATATCACTTACAACCTGCTAATCTACCGAAATCCGTCAAAAAATTTTGATAAACCATTTCTTCCATCTATATGATTATTCTTTCCCATATTTTGTTACTATTCACGGTAACTCAAAAAGCATTCTTAAGTCCACATCGAATATGGCTTATTCTTAAGCAAGCTTAAATAAGCCTAATATTCGATGTTCTATTGCCTCCTACGGAGGCACTGAATCATGCTTTTTGAGTTCCTGCTTGTGCCATATCACTGCGTGATATGCAAGGATTGCATTGCAATCCTTGGTTCTGCTATGCAGAACGCATCCTCACTTCGTTCGGACCATCGATTACTATGTAATCTACGGCTAATTCGCAGGTATCATGAGATAAGTAAACAAAAAGTGTCTGCAAGCAGTAATTTTTGTTACTTATCTCATGAACCATGAATAGTAACCATATTTTCCATAAAATGAACTAGTCGATTCCAGTTATCATAGCCTATATCTGTTACCTCTATTTTCGCATTCTTACCTCCATAACAGTAATAAATAACGAAGCTATTATAAGGCCTTTGAATTTTACCACCAGTAACAAGGCCAGTTTTAAGGTCACAATGGCTTATATCATTTAACGTAATATTTTCTTTAAAGAAGAAGCACCTTGTAATGACAACGCTTCTCCCCATCACTTCAATTTTTCTTCCCAATCCAGAAAACATAAAG
>JAILEL010000382.1 GCA_024687845.1 Eubacterium sp. | reverse complement strand
TGGTGTTGGGAAGCTGCTTCTTGCAGAGCTTGAAATCTATCTGAAAGAGAAAGGCATCAGTGTAGTGGAGCTAATCTCCATCAAAGAAAACTGGGAGTTCTATGCCAAATGCGGGATTGTTAACGATGATGGTATAACAGTACATAGGAGTGTAGAATGTTTGAACTGCAGGGAAAGCTGACATTTATTAATATCAATCAGATTTATCTTAAAGAACTGCATGATGTATGTTCAGAAGTATATTATAAACCCAGTGGATACGATAATAAACCATATATAGGTATTCTCGTCAATAAGAATGACAGAAAATATGTTGTTCCGTTGTCTTCTGCAAAGGAAAAACATAAAAAATGGAAAAATGTCAACAAGGAGTGCTATCTGATATACGAGAAAGCCAAGCAGTCGGATATGGGTAAGAACGATATATATGTGCAAATAGAAGACGATAATGTGAAGCATTTAAAAAAATAGGATACCACCATGAAGGTGACTTAGGGATTCCTGGCAGGGAAGCTTTTAAGTATGATGGTAAAGAACACCTTATGAAACATCATCTTTATGTTTGTGCAGAGGATTCGAGAGAACTGAAAAGGCATATTGCATTCAGGGATTATCTTCGGTCACATCCTGATGCAGTGGCTGAGTACAGCCATATAAAAGAAGAAGGTGCAAGACTTTATCCGGATGATATGGATAAGTATATAGAATATAAATCTCCACTTATTGAAAGGCTTTATAAACAGATAGAACTTTTTGGAGATTGAAAGATTTCTAAGGAATACAAAAGAATGATAAAATGACAGCTGATGAGGGAAAAGCTTCAGCTGTCTTTTTCTTTGCAACCAAATGTAACATAAATTGTACAAAAATGTATGGTATAGTTGGTGGATTACTGAAAATCAGATGGATATAATAATGTTAACAATAGTTGCAAATGTTGTAATAATATTATAAGGTGGAAATATATTAATAATATGAATAGTGATAAAAAAGCAGTTAGAAAAAATTATCTGGATAATATCCGCTGGATTACGGTTGTGATCGTTGTTTTATACCATGTATTATATATGTACAATGCTGAGGGTGTGTTAGGAGGAATTGGTCAGATTACCAAATTATCAACTCAGCCTTACGATATCTTCCAGTATCTGGTATATCCATGGTTTATGCCGGTGCTTTTCATTGTGGCAGGTATAAGTTCAAGACTGTATCTGGAGAAGCATACAAATAAGGAATTTATAAAGAGCAGAACTACGAAGCTCCTAGTTCCATCAACTTTAGGACTTTTTGTATTCCAGTTTATTCAGGGATATGTAAGTATGAATCTCGCGGATGGAGCAGCAGCGCTTGCAGCAGCAGGAGTTCCAAAGTTTGTTATCTACTTTATAATGGTTGCTACAGGAAGTGGAGTGCTGTGGTTCGTTCATCTTCTCTGGATATATAGCGTGGTGCTTGTACTTATTAGGAAGATAGAGAAGGGAAAACTTCTCGAAGTTGGATTAAAGGCACGGATGTGGTTGATAGTTATTTTCTTCTTCCCAATCTGGGGAGCTGCACAGATACTTAATGCACCAATCGTATCAGTATATAGATTTGCATTTTATTTTGTTTTCTTCATGTTGGGATACTATGTATTTTCAAATGAGGAAGTAATGGATAAGTTAAAAAAATACGCAGTAGTATTTATAGTGATCGGAGTAGCGCTCTCTATTTCATTTGCGGTACTAAACTTTATCATTCGCGGTGGTTCGAACTATGCAGATAAGCCAGTTAATAGAGGTCCACTGTTCGCAGCATGTGCATACTTTGGTTCCCTGGCGATGCTCTCCGGTATGGCTAGATTCGGAGATTTCAGTAATGATTTCACAAAGTGGATGAGTAGTCATAGCTTTGGATTATATGTATTCCATTATCTTGGAATATCCACGATTGCACTTGTATTCGCGAAGAATGAACTCCTTCCGGCACCTCTTTGCTACCTGCTTAGTTTAATAGCAGGATTCTTATTTGGATATGGACTTTATGCCATTATCAGTAGGATTCCATTCTTTAGATGGGCGATTCTTGGAATCGGTAAGAAGAAGGTTAAGAATAGTGAGGAGTAATCTCTGAATGACCGAAACGAATGAAGTATATAGGAGAAAAAATATGTTTAAGGATAATATAGTTCAGCTTAGAAAGTTAAATCAGATGACACAGGAGGAGTTGGCAGAAATAGTCGGTGTTTCCAGGCAGGCGGTTGCAAAGTGGGAGTCGGGGGAATCGATTCCGGATATTGAGAAGAGTCGGCTATTAGCGGAAGCATTTGGTGTGTCACTAGATGATCTGGTTAACTATGAGCCAGGGGACAATATGGGACTTGGAGTGGCACCGAAGGGAAAACACCTATTCGGACTTGTGACAGTGGGGGACAAAGGACAGATTGTAATTCCTGCCAAGGCCAGGAAACTATTCGATATTTCCCCGGGAGACACTCTTGTGGTGCTTGGAGATGA
>JAILEL010000381.1 GCA_024687845.1 Eubacterium sp. | reverse complement strand
ATCCATATTTACATCACAAACATATTCTTCTGTTTCTTCATCATACATGAAGTAACAACAATATTCACAAGGCATCGATGTAGCCATATTCTTTCTCCTCTAAATTTTTATTATCTAATATCATGAACCTCTTCAAGTCTTCTATGAAGTCTCATGAATTTATCAAGTTTTTCCTGCTCTGTAACCAGACGCCCCGACTCATAATATTTTATATTACTTTTCTCTAACTTACCCTGAGAGATTTCCAACCCCAGGACCTTAGCCACATGTCTTACTGTGCCGAGATTACCATCAATCAGCTCTACTCCCTCACCAAAAAACTTCTTTAGTGCAGGTTTAAAGTAATTAAAATGAGTACAACCAAGAACAACTTCTGTATAAAGTTCTTTGTTCAGTACAGCCATCTGTTCTTCAATATACCCATCTACCTCATCTCCGTCAAAGATTTCAGCTTCCGCCATCCTAACAAATCCAGGCATGGACAAAAGATCCACTCTATGCTGAGTATCAACTTTTTCCAGAAGAGTATGGAGTTTATTTTCTCTTATAGTAATTGGGGTGGCCATCACCAAAACTCTGGACTTTTCATTAACACCCACAGCCGCTGCCTCCACCGCAGGTTTGACAGCAGGCTCCATTCCGATTATGGGAATATCATATTTCGCTCTAACATGATTTGCAGCAACTGAAGTAGCTGTATTGCATGCAATAACCACAGCATCCACATCCATGGAAATGAGTTCACTAACTATACTATCCACATATTCTTTCACCTGCTCAGAGGTTTTTACACCATATGGCACATGATCCACATCTGCATAAAATATATATTCTTCATCAGGGAGCAGTCTCACCGCTTCATGAAGCACCGATACTCCGCCTATTCCGGAATCAAATATACCTATTCTCATATCATCCTCACACAAGAATTATAAATGGCTTCTTGAAAAAGCCAAGAATATACTAACACAAAATGGGTAAATAGACAAACAAGGGCATGAACTAACATCCTAATCCCTTTTGAAAGCGAGCTTTCGCGGGATTAGAATATTTGATTGCTGCATGAACTTATTGATCACAAAATAAAAGCCCAGAAGTCATACCCCACTTGACTTCTGGACTTTTGGAGGAAAAATTATGATAAAACACTAAAATTCTTAATTAATTATGGCAATCGCTAAATGATTTTTTTATTTATCCTTATCACTTAACTGAGTATATTTTAACATACCTTTTTCAAAATTTCAACATAAAATATACAAAATAACCAAAAAATTTTATCTAATAAACACTTTTAGGCTGGAACTACCAGAACTCTCGACCTTCAGGTCTTTAATCCCATAAATGAACTTGGAAAGGGTGGCATATCCAAACTCTCTTGCATTGAAATTTGGAAACTCTTCATGAATCTTCTGTCCTAAATGTCCCAGCTCAATACCCTTTGTTCCACTCTCTGCAACTGTATCGATAGTAAATCTTTTAACTCTTTTCTTCATATCCTTATCTGTATGAAGAGCTACAAATACTGTACTGTCCTTCTTCTTTACATCAAAGGCAGCAGTTTCATCGATAAATGTAGAAAGTGAACTATATCCATAATTTCTTACATCGAAATCCGAATACTTCTTCTGAAGTCTGCTTCCAATCTCTCCCAGTCCAGTTTCTTTTCCACGGTTGTCATTCTCAGTAATGATTTCAATAATATCATTTTCAATTGCTTTCTGAGGAATAACATTTTCCACCTTTATCTGCGACTTGCCCTTCGAACCAGTTTTTGAAGAAGTCACATCCACAGTCTGATCCAGAAGAAGTTCAAGATCAGTAAACACTGTACATGCTGCTCTGAAAGAACGAGGAGTTTTATTCTCACCCATTCCTATAACATGCATTCCAGACTCCCTAAGTCTGCTGGCAAGTCTGGTAAAATCTCCATCACTGGATACGATACAAAATCCATCTACACTGTGGGTGTAAAGGATATCCATGGCATCGATTATAAGTGTTGAATCTGTAGCATTCTTTCCGACGGTATTTCGGAACTGCTGAATAGGAGTTATGGAATTCTCCATCAATTCCTTCTTCCATTTATTCGCCTGACTAGAGGTCCAATCACCATATATTCTCTTATAAGTTACGACTCCATACTTCGTCATCTCATCTAAGATACTGGCTATATATTTCGACGAAATATTGTCTGAGTCTATAAGTACTGCATATCTCTTATCTTCCATTTTTATTTTCTCTTATTTTATGTTTGTTTTTATTATTTGTTTTTATTTCTTAATATTTTTTGCGCCTACAGCAAAAGACCTTCATCATAGGTATTTTCTATTACAGGTCTTGTAAATGTACCTGGATTAAGCGCTTCTGTCATACTATTCTGTAATTCTTCCATAAGCCTCTTTTCAAGTTTAAATTCAGCTTCAGTCATAATTGCTTTATCAAATATCTTAAGAGACTCAATTCCCTGATTGAGTGTAATTGCTGCAAGCTCAGGTTGCTTCATAATATAGTACTGATAATACGCAAGCACCCTTCGTCCATTTGGATCCATATCCGCTTCCAACGATGGTCTAATAAAGTTATAAATTCTCACCGCATTATTATAATTTGGATTAACATAGGTGGAGTAAAACAGAATTAAGTAGTATCCACCAATCAATAAATTATCATAAACAAAATCAGAATTTGGACCTGTTCTTCTAAGGTTACGATCCTGTTCCCTGACAATACTATTTAGAGAATCAAAATCCTTATTCCACAACGCCTTTGATCCGCATAAATTAAGATAAATGCACTTTTCGTACCTAGTACCCTTATTTCTGACTTCGTCTGAAACCCTTAAATCAATTTGCTCTATAGCAGCTCCTTGCCTA
>JAILEL010000338.1 GCA_024687845.1 Eubacterium sp. | reverse complement strand
GTTGAAATCCAGAATGTAATAGATAGTATAGTTTCTGATAAAGGAGATGCAAAAGAGAATATAGATATACTCGGAACACTTCTTGATTCAAGTGTATCAGATGTTGACAGTTGGATTGAATTACAGAACGATCTTTATGTCAGTGTATCGGATGATTTGTCTGAAGATGCAGCAGAGCTTCTTAGACAAAGACAGGATGAAGAAGCTCAAAAGCTTCATGAGAATATTAAAATTACAGAGACGAAGTATTCGGAATTGAAATCGGCTTATGAATCAGGGGATGTTGAGAAGGTTTCTGATGTCGCTGAAGATATTTCGGTAATGTTCGATGATGAGATATCCAGTTATGGATCAGAGTCTGTGGATAAGGCCGTAAATACTAAGAAAACTGATAATACTAACGCACAGAACCTCATTCGTCCGATGATTAATTCTCTAATAGATAATCCTGATGAAGTAAATGAATACTTCGAATATGAGTTTGAAACACCTCTCGAAGCATATGAGTATATTAAGAATAATGTCTATACAGAGTTTTATTATGGACGAAAGAAAACAGTATTCGGAACATATGAATCCTGCTCAGGAAATGATTATGATCAGGCAGTTCTTCTTGCAAGTATTCTTAATTCTATGGGATATGATACAAAATATGTAAGAGGCAATATAATTCTCACGCCTGAAATGGCGCTTTCTATGACAGGAACTGATAACGTGGAGATAGCTGCCAATATCATAGCTATGGCGGGAGTTCCTACTACAAAACTTCTTGCAAAGGATGGCAGTATCAAAGGTATTAAGATTGAGCATGTATGGGTAAGGGCTGAATTACCATATACAGATTACCGAGGTGCAGGAAATGCATCCGGTGAAATGGTGTGGGTTGACCTTGATACAAGTATAAAACTTTATGAAAATGCTGATAACATCTATGATTATCTGGATAATGATGAAGTATATAAAGAATTAAAGACAGCTTTTGATAAAGATGGATTTGATAATGGATTTGAACTTTTAAAAGCTACAACAGAGAATTCTGCACAAAGAATATGCGATGAAAAGAAAAACTTATACAATCGTAGAAGAATAATTAAAAAGGAAACTATCAGTTATCTTCCATTGTCGCTTCAGTATGAGGTTAAGGATGAGCTGGAAGTGACTGAAAGTATTGATGTTGGTGATAGTATAGGTATTAATGTATCTGGTGAAGATCTTGGAACTTATTCTGCAGCATATCTGAGTGATAAGAGCGTAATAATTGCATTTGATCCAGCAAGTCAAGAAGACAAGGAAATTCTCGATACATGTGGAAGTATATTCGATGTAAGTGCAAATTCAGTACATGTAAAACCCGTGTTATATATAGATGGGGTAAAAGTAGCTGAAGCAGAATATACAGAATATGCTTTAGGTACTCCGACTAAGATAGGATTATTATTATCATATGCAGGTACTTTATCAGTAAAAAATACATATATAGAAAACAATGCGATTTCTGGATCGACATATGCATTGACTGTTGATGATTCTGTAATTTCAAGCAGAGAAGTATATAAGTCATATATGGATTTGTATGAAAAAAAGAATACTGTTTCAGAAAACAATGTATTCACAAGAGACTATCTAGGGACATTATTATCATATTCAGGAAAACTATATTTTACTCAGTTAGATGCCATGGATATAATGGCATCTGAAACAGCAGATGTTGCGGATATCAGATGTCTGAGCGAGGCAATTACTGGATATGAGGTGAGAAGAAAAACTCTTTATGGTTATGTGACAAAGTTAAATTATGGGTCTTTGTTCATAGATGTTGATCTTGACGATCATGCAATCGTTAGCCGAGATGGAGATAAAAACAAGGAAATATATTATAGATTTCAGATTGGCTCAACTGGATCAATGTGTGAAGGCCTTATATGGTCAGAAGCATTACATGATAATAAAGAGGAGACGGTTTCAACAATCAGTATTCTCGGAAAAGCAAGAGAACAGGGAATAGAGATATTGACACTAACAAAGGATAATCTGAATGATTTATCGGTGTTAGATAATCTTGAACTAGATCAAAGTGAAAAAAGTAGAATAAAATCGGATATAGAATTGGGAAATGTAATAAACATTCCTTCAGAAAATGTTAAAATAGGAGAATGGGTCGGTACGGGATATATTTCGCTTGATCCATGTTCCGGAATAGCTACATATAAAATCAGTGGTGGATTAAGTGGAGGATTTCATCCTTATGCAGCAACCGGTATGATGATGATTGCTACTATTATGGAGTTCTTGTCAGCAAAGTTGCTAGTGTTGG
>JAILEL010000313.1 GCA_024687845.1 Eubacterium sp. | reverse complement strand
CCCATCTGTGGATTGGTTCTTGTTCCCGTCTGACTACTACTATTTAATGTCTCAGGACCAACCTGATTATGCTGATTCATCTGATTCAGCGGTTGATCATTCATCTGATCAGTACCCATCTGGTCATCATTTAAGTTATTCGGCTGATTTATATCTGGCGCCTGCACCGGATCATTAACCGGATTTTTTAGATTGTTGTTTAGATTAATATTGTCGTCATTATTCTGACCATTTACATTATCCTGAGGCGCCGTTGGGGGGACCTGTTGACCTTGATTATCCGGAAGGTCGTTGTCATTTCCATCGTTACCACCCTGATTTGCAGGCTGTGTTTCATGAGTATTATTTCCCGCTAAACCAGGCCCATTATTCGTATGTGCCCCAGTCCCAGAATTTGGTTGCTGTCTATGAGCATCATTATGTTGTCCCTCTGGGCCACTTCCTGGTTGCTGTCTATGAGCATCATTATGTTGTCCCTCTGGACCACTTCCTGGCTGCTGCCTATGGGAATTATTCTGCTGTCCTCCAGCTCCTGTCGGAGGCTTATTAGATGAAGAATTTTTATTTAACTGTGGACCAGGACTTCTCTTTGGTGGTGGATTTCTAAGCTCTTTAGCTTTAAGCTGTCCTTCCATCTCCAGATCTTTCTTGTCTTCTATCATATCCAGCTTAGCTTTTCTGGAAGCTTCCTTAAGGCTGTCGCCCTCTTTCATATGGGCAAGAGTTTTCTCCATCTTAGAGACTTCATGTTTCTTCTGAGCCTCATTCTTAGGAGTTCTTCCATCAAGATGAGAGCCTGTAGTTTTAAGATGATTAAGATCCTTCTCAAGAGCGTTTGTCTCTCTCTTTTGCTTGCGATCTTTCCTCATGTTCTTATCGCCTTCAGCTCTTTCCTGCTCCTTCTTACGTTTAGAACTATTCTCATATGCGCCTTCAGTAATACCTGCCATATCAGATATATATGCTGCAGTTGTACTAACTTTTCCGAGTCCCTTACCAAGAGCTCCTCTTCCTTTATTGAAGCCCTTCTCAGCCTGTGCTCCAGCGCTCATGCTATCAAGCATTCTACCTGCAGAACTGTTCTCAACATTACTTCTTACATCACCGGCTGTAATTGCCTGGAATCCGGCATTGTCAGCCAGAATACCGGTAAAGATACCATTTACCTTATTAACTGATAAAACAGAGCCATACTGTATAACCATTTTAATAATAACATCAAGTATTGAATAATTTGATGTCTTAAGTGCTGGACTCCAGATGATTGGAATAAACATCAGGAAAAGTCTTATAGCTATAACCATACCTAAAATAGTAAGAAGCTGTACTATAAATGCTGTTATCCACTGTTTAAACTTGCCTCCATCATCCAGCGGCATTACAGCTATAGCAAGCGGTGCCGCTAAATAAAGAGCAAGCAGGTTGAATATTCGAACTGCACAGGTTACTATAAGAACCAGCATTTCCTTAAGAATTGCTATACTTGAAAACCATACCAGAATGTAATTCGTAGAGAGCGGACTCGGATCGAATACCTTTCTTACATCATCATAATTGTAAATATCTGCTCCCTTTTCTCCCATATAAAATGGAAGTCTGACATTATCGAAAAAGCTTGGATTCTTGTTAAACATCGGATTTCTTGCTGCTGCAACGCCATCCGTATATCCCATTGTTCCTATAAGAAATAATATTCTGTCCATAGGAACATCTGTATCCTTCTCAATCTCAACAGCTTCTCTTTTATAATACTTCAAAACCTCCATGGTAGGATTAGCCTGAAGTATCTCAATAGCATCAAGAATTGCGCTTGTACGACCATCGTGATATTCGTCCAATGGAGCTTCATTTTCATAGTTATACGCTGTTGCCAGCTCCTCCATCAGACTTTGCCAGGTCTCAACCTCTTCACCAGTTGCCTTGTTCTTCGTAACATAGTGAAAATTAAATACTCCCTGATCACCCAGATATTTAAGATCTACTCTTATATCATTATAGCAGGCATTTAGATTATACCTTGATTTATAAGACGGATTAAGGGAATAATTTCCAATTGTATTTATAATTCTGCCCATGGCAGCATATTGCTCATCTGTAAATGTTATTTCTTCCGGATCTGCAAGTTCCTCCCCATTCTGGATAGTCCAGCTTACAGTCTGAATAAGCGTATTAGTTGTCGTAATAGCCACAAGCATAATAAGATTCATACTGCTGATAATAAGAATACTCTTCAGAAGATTACCCAGTATGATTCCCATAGTCAGGCCCTGCTGCTTATCTCTCAGGTCAACTGCTCTCCTTATTACAGATACTATAGCAAATACAAAACAGAATACTATTCCGATCAGTGCCATGCCTCCATATATTCCTCTGATAGACTTATGCTCAAAGAATACATTAATGAGATACATGTCACTTCCTTCATACTTGACTGTCTTCTCACCGGTAAAGATTTCTATTACGTCTTCTACAAGAGCAACAAATCTGACACAACCAATCTCTACCCAATAGAATATTCGCCAAAGAGTATATTCGACGAAGGACGCGACCCAGCCTTTAATTGTATCAACTAATCCATCAAACATTTACCTTACTCTCAATCTCTTTCTTGATATATAAAGTGCTATTATTACAACAATAATTATTACAACAATAAGCGAGAAGAAGAAAACTCCTTTCACGTTCAGATAAACCATTATTACAAAATCTTTTGTTATATAATTACCAGCATCATCAGAAACAACAACATGATAATTGCCGCTCTGGGTTATCTGATTCTTATAATCAAGCTTTATCTCATCCTCATCATTATGTAAAATGTATACTTCATCACCATCAACAAGACCCTTTATAGAAACTGGCCCCTGAGCTCTGTTTTTTGAATCGAGTCCATCAAATCTTACATCTGGTGGTGTATGGTCGATTGTTACATATAAATAATAATCAACGCTTGTCGCATTGCATCTGTAAGATACTTCATAATATCCTTCTTTACTCATATCAACAGTGCCGAAGCCACTGTTTACCCGAGTGCCATTTAAGGATACGCTCATCACTGTAAATCCATTAGGAACAAGATACTGACTGATAACTCCAGTTTTACTTGCAACTATCTGGAATGACATAACCTGTTCTTCACTTTCGTTATCCCAGGTAAGTACTACATAGGTTCCTGGATCTGAAACACTTGATGGAACATTTGTATATTTTGATCCATTGCGAAAGATTGCAATATTTATATCACCACTTACAGCAAAAGAAACCGGACTTGTTACTATCATTCCATCGCATACTGAAACGCCTATTGCACCACCTGTAACCTTATAAATAAATAAGCTGTTGTTCCAGTCATAGGTTGAACCATCCTTGATGGCAACATTTTTTGTCTGTTTTTCTTCTGTTTCTGAAACTTCAATAGGTTCGCCGGTTACTGTATCAACATCACCGGTATAATCTACGAAGCCAGATTCATCTGGCTTATATTTACTATTTGAACTTCTGTCCTCTGAATCAGAGGATCCGTTATCATTCTCCCCCGCAGCATAAGCAGTTGAGCTGTCACTGTATATTTCTGAAAATGTAGTTGTAAGAATCAGGGCAAAAATGGGTATAAGAAATAAAACCACCTTAAAATTGCTGATTTTGAGATTATTTCCTATTCCATTTCTTAACTGCTGTCTGTTTCTTATCATAAGTCCATATGTTTCCTGATGATTATTTTTTTGTTAATCATTATGCACTCTCGTCCATATCGCCTTCATCTTCAGACTTTCCAAGAACGATTTCATTTCTCTCATCCAGATCATAATATACTTCGTCAGCTCTGAACATATGTGATCTCAGTTCATCCATGTTCATTCTTCCCATCTGATAATATGGGCATTTATAGCTTGGCGTATATTTGGTCTGAAGCGGATAATTACCGAAGGTTACTATGATTGCATTTCCAGTACTTTCTTTATTATTCAGCATCTGCAGCTCACTTGGATAGATAAGTGGTCTTACCTGAGTCTGGGATGAAATATTCATGTCACCAGCCTTCGCGCCTACATTTGATGATGTTGATGTTGTTCGTACTGTCATGTTACCACAAAGCTTCGAGAATTCTTCACAGGTTCCGATATCATTGGAACCGATGAACATTTTCATACCACAGTTAGACTTAACGATATCGGCAACCTTTTCGCCATATACATTATTCAACTGTGAATAGGACTGAACAACCATGTTGAACCAGATTTTTCTGGAACGTCCTACTGTGATCATCTTATCGAACTTTTCAATCTTCGGCATATTTCCGAACTCATCAAGGATGAAATATACATTTCTTGGAAGAGACAGGTCTTCTCTTGCCGATGCAACCTTGATAAGTGCTTTATACATACAGAGAATAAATACTGCCGCCAGTCCATGACGTGTATCCTTCTCATCAGGTATCTTCATAAAGAGTGCTGTTGGCTGATCAGCGAATTTCTCAGCCTGCACATCTGTTGCTGAGGTCAGACCGCAAAGTCCACGGTCATTAAACATATTCAGCTTATCAAATGTAATTGACATGTATGAGGAAAGTGTTGTGTCTGCTGCTGAAAGCACCTGCCTCGATAACGTGTAAGCCTGTGACAACTTACTTCTTCCCTCAAAATATTCCTTAAGTGCACTGAACTCGTCCTCTGAATTGGTCAGTGCCTTACTTATATTGAAGAAATTGAACTTATCCTTGGTCATTCCAAGACGCTCATCTTCAGAATCTTCAAGCATAGCGAGACAGGTAGCCATGATTATTGAACGGGCACCCTTCTCCCAAACAGGATCCTTTTCATTTTCGATAGGACAAATAACTGAAATGAGGTCGTTCAGATCTTCATACATTTCATCGTAGAATTTCTGTCTGGTAACTGATACATCATCCTGACAGTGTGTAAGGTCCGAATAGGCCTTTCCCTGCCACTCTGCCCATGGCTTTCCTCTCTCACCTTCTCCATCCATTCTTTTAAGATCTGGATAATCAGCCATGCTGTCCTTATGGAACTTGATACCTTTTCCTGCATTTATGTACTCCTGATACATATCCCAGATTCCTTCAAGAGGATTCCATCTGGAAGACGAATAAGTATCACGAAGATCTAGCAGAAGCACCTTGTAGCCTCTTGAAACAAGGAACTTCGAATGCAGATCAAAAAGTTCTCCTTTAGGATCTGTCATTATCATTGAGCTCCCTGCCGCTGTAGCACCAAGGAGCTGAATCATAGGATTGATAAATGTAGTAGTTTTACCAGAACCAGTAGCACCGATGATAAGTGAATGTGCTCCTGAAAGAAAATTCACATGGAGCTGATTTCTCTTATCAAGAACGGCTCTTACCGGAATACCGTCTTTATCTACTTTAGAAAGTGATTCATATAAATGCTGTGGGAAATATTTATCCCTTTCCTTGTCAGTAAGGAAACGGCTGTTTTCAAGAGATCCCTTGACAACGTCCGGTTTTCCCTTCTTTGTTCCCAGTAAGGATCCACTGTTCTCCATGAGTAATGAGTCCAGATTGCTTCCTGACAGAAGCCATACAAGAAACATTGCAAGGGCTACAAAGGCACCATAAACCCAGGTTCTCCACTGAATAAGCAGAGACCAGTCCATCTTATAGCTCTTTCCGCTCAAGGTGTCTGTAAGCATCCCTCCAAGAGATCTAACCAGGAAACCTGCGCATATGGAAACAACTACAAAGAGTCCAATATTCAGTAATACCTTGTATCTTGTTTTCATATTTGAATCCTTCTTTTTAACATGAGATGTGACAGTAGAGGTTTTCTATCCCCAACCTCCACTGTCACATCCGTTTTTACTTTGTATTCAATGTCATTTTATTACTTTGTATTTAATGATTTATGTTTCTATACTAAGGTGTCTGAGATGAATCTTCTGTTGTGATTGCTGGTGTAGCATTCTTTCCCTTGATATTTTCGCTCATCCATGTTGACATAGGTCCGATAGAAGCCTTAAGTGCTACCACAAGGATGAAGATAAGGAAGAATCCGATGATGGCTGTCTTAAGTGCCTGCTTTCTCTTTTCCTTCTCCTGTGGTTCTTCAGCTGTTGCATACTTAACACCAAGCATGATGCAGAAGATTGTTCCACCTGCGCCTACGATTGCAAGTATTGGATTAACCAGTGAGTCGATAAGTCCTACTATTGGACTTGTAACCCCTGAAAAGTCAACTGACGTCTGAGCTGCGAAAGCTCCTGTGCTATAAGCAAATGCTGCTATTGCAGATATAACTGCTACTGCAACTACCTTTGCTATTATCACTGCCTTTGGATTTGACTGAAATCTCCTAATCATTTCCATAACCTTGTTCTTCATACTCCCGTTCCTCCTTGGATAAATTTTAATTTTTTCTGTCTGTGTGTCAGACCTTTTCTTTATCTTATGACACAACTATACCATTACCCCCGCAACAAAAGCGCAACACAAAATAATTTTTTTTAAAAAATTTTTTTATTTTTTTGCGAATGCCTTAGAAATGGCTATTTTACTACATTCTTTGCTGGTATTTTTATTATAGAACTTGTTCCATTTTCTGATTTTTCTATGGAAAGTTCGCCTTCACAGAGCAAAGCCAGCCTGGTTTTTACATTTTTTGTGCCAACACTTTTATGCTTTTTCTGGGTCGGAAGTTCAGTTTTTCCACCGTGACCATCGTCAGAAACTGTAATCACAACAAACCCATTTTCTTCCTTTGTTTCTAACCGGATCTCATCCCCTTCTTCACTCATACCAATGCCATAGTAGATTGCATTTTCCACAAGAGGCTGTATTGTGAGTGCAGGAATGTAGAAATCTGTTATATGAAAATCCTTCTTTAATACGAAATGTCTTGAAGGAAGCACCTGGGACAATTCAACATATGCGTCCACATGTTCCATCTCAACCTCAAAAGGAATCATTTTCTCATTGGTCAGCGCTTCAAAGTTTTTTCTCAGGTAAGCCGAAAAACTCAAGATAGCCGGCTTGACCTTTGTAGCATCCTCATCAGATAGAAGCGCAATCTGCTGAAGTGCATTATATATAAAATGTGGATGTATCTGTTCCATAAGGAGCGATACCTTATTCTCAGACAGTTCTACCCTTTTGCTCAGGAGTTCCTGTTCCATATCAGACTGATAGCCGAATAATACAATCAGAAGGAGCATCGTAAGTCCGAATCCATGTGTATATAATCCTCTGACTATCATTCCTGCATATGAAGCTGAGATTGGAAAAACAATTCCTATCATAAATCCTATACAGGCACTAATTTTTTTCGATGAAATGAGCAGCATAAAAAGTACTGCAACATACTGAAACAAAAATGATATACCTATTAAGAAAGTACCACCTGATGCAACTACCATTATAATAATGAGAACAGATGCAAGTGTCTGAAAGGACATCCAGAATACTCCGTCCCATCCTTCTCCCTCGTCTCTTTCAGTTTCCAGAAAATAGAGGGTAAACGCCGGCATTACTAGCGAGTAAAAAGCATATGCATTTGACATATAACCCGCAAGCTGAAACATCATCCCGCCAAGATTTATAGCTATACTTACAAGGAAATACCTGATTCTCTGATTACGAATTTTTATCTGAAATGCAACAATTAAAACCAGAATCATTAGAACCATCGATATAAGAACTGATGACTGATTTATCATTTCGATGACTATGTCAGTCGGAAAAATATATGATTTCTCTGGCATATCTATCTCGTCTCCATACCTGTCATGTTCTGCTATCCGAGAGTAACCAACCAGTCAGACCATTGGAGCAGGTAACATTTGCTAAGCTGCAAGTCTGCTGTTATATGAATAAATATAATAATCGTAGCAGAATTTTTTTATGGTTATATACATTACTATCATAATAACGAAATTATATATATAAACAATTCCCGTAAATATCATCCCCAGTATGGATATCTGTGCATTGCTGTCGTCTATTTTGAGAACAATATTCAGTAGAATCTGTGTTGCAAATGCAGCAACCCAGAAGACCACGAGTTTTTTGCAGAAAACCCCATCCTTTTTTTTCCCCATCTGTACATACAATACAGATGCACCATAAATTATAAATGTAAGCATAAGCATAATGCTTATCGTTGGAGCAAAACGGACTATATACATTATTACATGAACTATCTTCGGATCTCCCATCAGATTATCAATCCATTCCATGAAATAACTTGCTGATTCGGAAATGATAAAAGCTATCATCATAATACATCCATAATTGAACCATTTAGAGATGTTCGACATATGATATAGACAGGAAAAAATCCATACCACTGAAAAATAGATAATGAAATAACACATCATATATAGGTTATCATTCATGTGATACATATCTATATCAGCCATACTGCCCATAGTAAAAATCCGGACAATAGGTACCAGCATGCTTATCATGATAGAAACAAACATAGCAAAAATCATATATGGGAAAAAGCGAAGAGTGGTTTCGTCATTTCTATTCATACAGATTCCTTTCCCATTTTTTCTTTCTGGTAAAAAAGTTACGGTTTCATGATCAACTCTCCAAGAGTCATTTCAGACCAGGAATACTGTAGCATATATTCTCCCATAAAAGAGTTAACAGCTACGCTGTCGCCCTTGAGATAATCCATATAATCACAGTCAATAAGTGAAAGATCAACTCCATAGGCATTCCAGCCTTTTATAAGCACCTTTTCAGCACCAATCTTGGAAAGGTCTTCACGAAGACTTGCTATAAAAACTCTCATCTGTTTTTTCAGATTTCTGTCTTCTTCTCTATCTTCAAATATAACTCCGCAAAGCTCTCCCACTGAGCAGAGCGCTCCACGTCTATCTATCAGATATGCAAAGATTTCTTTACTTCTGCTTCTTTTAAACTTAACAGGATGGTCATCCTTATCAAAGACTTCAAAATTACCAAAGCACTGAACCCGGATGATTCCGTTTCTTTGTATTTCAACAGGGTTACGAAGATTATCCAACTCTCTCAGAAGTGCTTCTTTTGTAATAGGTTTCAGTACGAATCCACTTGCATGCAGCTGGAAAGACTGATACGCGAACTTCTCATGTCCTGTCACAAAAACAATATTGGTCAGCGGTGACAATTTCTTAACTTCCATGGAAAGCTCAAGCCCTGACATTCCAGGCATTTCTATATCCAGCCAGGCAACATCAGGCTTTGCTTCTCCAACATATTTAAGTGCCTCTTTGATATCAGAGAATCCACTGTGTGTCCCCTGAGGATCAATCTCGCCCATTATCTTAACTATTTCATCAGAAACCATAGGTTGATCATCAACAGAAATTGTTATCATACTGCACCTCCGATTTGATTAGTCCACGATAATACCTTGTTATTTTGAATCCCTTTCTATAAAGCTATTTAATCTGTTTTCAGAGACTGCTTGCTTTGATGTTCAAGAACAAGTGCCAGATGAATCCATATATAATAGAAAAGATTACTGTTCACAATAGCAACCGTCAGAAAAACTATCGGTGCTTCTGTGAGCAATATTTTTGAATCCAATACAACTGAAATCACTATCACAAACATGCACCAGCTTGGGATAAGACTTTCAAGACCGTATTTGTACTTCCTAAAATCCTGTTTTATCTGTTCACTCGCCCCTTTAGCAGTTCCTGATTCCGAAGCTCCACCAGATACAATCATCTTTTTATCCAGTAAGTCAGTATACATATCAGTTGATAACCATAACAGATAAAACAACAGAATAGCACTGATCACGTGGCACGAATAGCCAAGCGGTCCTCTTTGAAAGTGATTTTCCTTAGTTATAGTAAAACATACGTTTGTAAAAAGAGCTGTCAAATGTATTAATACATTTATTATTGCAAGCGCCCATGAGAAAATAAGCTTCTGCTTCTTACGTATGAGATATAACCACATAACTATAATAATAGGTCTTATGGAATATCCGATTATTCCTGTTATAAGCCTTGCAAAATATGTAGATTCAAATAAACCGAAATAATAATCCAAATAATTCTGAATGATCAGAATGGTTGTTAGAAAGCAGTTTACCAATATAACTACTCTATGTTTATTATTCATATATGGATCTATAATAATCGCAAATACTAGTCCTATCAGCTGTAAAAATACAGAAAAATATATAAGTATTAAAAAAGTATAATTATTCATTATTTCCTAACTCAATTCTAATGGAAGACATTCCCTCCAATATTAACCCCACTAATTCCATTTTGTTCCGCATACCATGCAGCCTTAAAATAGAGGTTCGGAACATTTCTCTTGCCCTCCAAAACCTCCTGTGCCGCCTGATAACATGCAGCCACTGGTCCCTCTGCCAGTATCACTGCAAATGTTCCTATCTGAACAGGTTCAAACTGGTACGGATCATATATAACTCCTGCAACTGTATTCGGAAATCCAGCATTCTCCACCCTGTTCATTACAACACTTCCAACTGCTATCATACCCGGATAGCTGGTCCCCCCGGCCTCAGCCTGGATAATTGCAGCCAGAATCTGCACGTCCTCATCCGTATAAGGATATGCATTCACATAATAATAATCTGTTCCGTCACCATCGTAAACAACTTTACTGCTTTCGCCAGAGTATTTACGATTTCCCAAAACTTCTCTTTCCTTTGCCTCAAGTGCCGCCACCTCTGTCGCAAGCTCCTTTGCAAGAGTTTCAGCATCTTCGGCCTTTTTCTTAGCATCCTCCATAAGAGATGATAGTTCCTTCATCTCCTGGCTAAGTTCTGTCTTTCTTTCTTCGTATTTAATAAGTTCTTCTTCTCTGTCATTGCGAAGATTAATGAGTTCTTCAGTTTTTTCTTCCTGCTCATTCATGAGCCTCTGCAGATCGGATATTTTTCCATTTACATATTTATTAAAATCTGAAATGTACTCACCACGGTTAAGCAGATCCACCTCATCATCTGCTCTCATAAGAGCAGATAGCAGGTCATCTCCTTCTGAAGATTCATACATGAGCTTTAAGGAATCTCCAAGTTCAAATCTCGCCTCTTTTATATTGTCCTCTGCTTCTATCAGAGCACGTTCTGATTCAGATATCTGCCCGTCCAGCTGCGTTATTGCAGAAATGATGTCTTCTATCTTCTGAGTGGTTTCGGCAATCCTGTCATTGACTTTCTTGATATCATCCACCAGAAGCTGCGCAGTATTCTTGTTTGCATTGGCTGTAGCTTTTTCATTTTCCTGCTCTTTTTTGGCATCGAAGGATACACCAGAAGTGTTGCCTGAAGTATTAGATTCATTTGAATCCTTGGAAGCATCGGTAGCAGATGCTGAGCCGGCATGTAGCTCATCAGCATAAACTGTCTGAATCGCAGCATCTGAATTACTAATATCGTTCCAAACTGTAGACATGGATAGGGTCAGGCATATGACCAGCCCTGCGCACAGTATTCTGTTTTTTTTACCCTTTCCAAGATACAAGTCCGTATCCTCTTATCCATACTTTCTCATTTTGAATCTAACGATTCATTATAACCAATAATACAATATATAGTCAATGTATTTGTTTACATAAACCGTGAATAATAACGTGAACAGTACCGTAATTACCTCGTACTTCCACCATATTTTTCCTTGAATTTAGCTTTGTCTTCATACATAGCTTTATCGGCATTTATATCACCAGGCGCAACAATATAGAGATATTTTACTTCTTCCATATTATTTACATAGTTCGTAATCCGGGTTCGAATATCATAATATTTCTCCCATAGGCAATACCTCGATAAAGTTACAGGCGTCGGGATACCTCTGCTGCAGCTTCCATAGCATCTATCAGACTTGCTCTGAAACCTGCTTCTTCAAGGCACTGAACTGCTTCGATTGTTGTTCCAGCAGGTGAGCATACCATATCCTTCAGCTCGCCAGGATGTTTTCCTGTTTCAAGAACCATTTTTGCACTTCCAAGTACAGCCTGAGCAGCGAATTTGTATGCCTGAGCCCTCGGCATTCCGAGTTTCACGGCACCATCTGCCATGGCTTCTATCATCATAAATACATAGGCTGGTGAACTTCCTGATACAGCAACTACTGCGTCCATCAGCTTCTCCGGTACTATTTCTGCGTTTCCGAAGGATGAAAGGATTCTGAGAGCTGTCTCAAGTTCTTCATCCGTCACGCTTTCTGCCGGACTTACACCTGTCATTCCTTCTCCTACAAGAGCAGGGGTATTAGGCATGGTTCTGACAATCTTCATCTTTCTGCCAAATGCCTCGTTAAACCATTTAATAGTTTTTCCAGCAACTATGGAAATGATCAGCTGGGCATCATCTGTATCCTCTTTTATCTCCTCAACTACCACAGGGATTACCTGAGGCTTAACTGCAAGGAGAATCACCTCTGACTTTTTAACAACCTCTATATTACTTGCCGTTACATTTATTCCAAAGGCATCTGCAGCCTTCTCTCTTTCAGCTTCCACAGGGGAAGAGCAGATGATTTCATTTGCTGGGATGATACCTTTTTTTACGATTCCTCCGATAATGGCACTCGCCATGTTTCCTGCACCAATTATTCCTAACTTCATAATAACCTCCAAATAAAAAAGTTTACAATTACTATTCATTATAACACAAACCCTTCAATAAATATACATTAAAGAAAACAACGTTACTATTCACGGTTAACTCAGAATACACTCTTGATTCCACACACGTCATGCAGATTTTATTAAGCGAGCTTATAAAATCTGCAGACGGTGTTCTACTGCCTCCTTACGGAGGCAATAAACCGTGAATAGTAACTCACACAAAAACATATTGACAAGGTAGGTTAATGATGATAATATATCGTTCCATAAGGATAGAATTAAGCTATTAGAGAACGAGGCGAAAGAGTATGTATTCATATCATAGTACAAATGTGAATATTGTAGCATGTTGTTGCAAGCAGGATTTCCGGGCATTAAAAATGGCTGGTGTTTTTGCGTGCTATCTTGTTAAATGATTGATTCGCCGCTAAAAACCTACAGAGTCATTTGCCCGGGAAGCTTTTCCCGGGCTTTTTAAATGCTGGAAAGTGTAGCTAAAAAATAATGCGACTTAATTCAGATAAAACAAAAAAGGCTATTAAACAAGAAATTAAAGAAAAGAGGAAAAGAAAATGAGCATTAAGATTAATTCATTACTAATTCATGGTGGTATAGATGGCGATGAGACTACTGGTGCAGTAAATGTACCAGTTTATCAGACATCTACCTATAAGCAGGACGGAATAGGAGAAAACAGGGGATGGGAGTACTCAAGAACCGGAAATCCAACAAGAGCAGCGCTTGAAAAACTGGTTGCTGATCTTGAGGATGGAGAATATGGAATGGCATTTGCTTCCGGCCTTGCAGCT
>JAILEL010000236.1 GCA_024687845.1 Eubacterium sp. | reverse complement strand
GTTACTATTCACGGTTTATGAGATATAATTGAAAAACAACTGCTTGCAGTTTGTTTTTCATATTATATCTCATAATACCTGCGAATTAGCCGTCGATTACATAGTAATCGATGGTCCGAACGAAGTGAGGATGCGTTCTGCATAGCAGAACCAAGGATTGCCATGCAATCCTTGCATATCACGTAGTGATATGGCACAAGCAGGAACTCAAAAAACACGATTCAGTGCTGCGTTAGCAGCAATAGAGCATCGCATATAAGCTTATTTATGCTTGCATAAGGATAAGCGTTAGGCGATGCGGACTTAAGAGTGTTTTTTGAGTTAACCGTGAATAAAAACTACTCTTTTTCAAACATATCCTTGCCAACACCGCACACTGGACATACCCAGTCATCCGGAATATCCTCAAATGCAGTTCCCGGAGCTATTCCTCCATCAGGATCTCCAACTTCAGGATCATATATATATCCACATGGTCCACATACATACTTATCCATTTCACTACCTCCTTGAATAATTTATTTCATTTACAAATCAACTAAACCAAATCAGTTTAATGCAATCTGATAATCAATATTATATATTGTCTGAATAGATATAGTAAAGAGTATTTAAGTAAAAAAATGACTGATTTTTGTTATTCGGTTATTATTCACGCCATCTCAATAAACGAACATGCTGCCAGTGCTGCGACCGCTCCGTCAGATACTGCTGTCGTAAGCTGCCTTACCGACTTGGTTCTGCAATCTCCTGCCACAAAGATTCCTGCCGTCTTCGTAGTGCAACTTTCATCAGCTGAGATGTATCCTGCACTGTCAAGCTCAGCAATTTCTTCAAATGCTTTATTATCCGGTTCCTGTCCGATTGCTATAAAGAGTCCCTGCACAGCAATCTCTCTTTCTACGCCTGTATTCTTATCCTTTACTATAACTGCCTCAAGCTTCTTATCACCTTTAAGATCAGTTACTGTTGAATTAAGGATGAACTCGATATTTTCTTTATTTTTAACTGCTTCAAGATTCTTAGGTTCTCCACGGAATTCATCTCGCCTATGGATTATGTAAACCTTATTACAGTAGTTGGTCAGGAACAAAGCATCCTCGAGAGCTGTATTTCCGCCTCCATTTACTGCCACATCCTTTCCTTTATAAAATGCACCATCACAGGTTGCACAGTAGGAAACTCCATAGCCTGTAAGAGCTTCTTCTTTAGCAAGTCCAAGATGTCTGTTTTTAGCTCCAGTAGCTAAAATCACTGTTCTCGCTTCGAATACTGCTCCCGACTCAGTTAAGACCTTAAAACACTTTTTCTCTCCTGAAACTTCTTCAATTTTAACTGCCTTTTCGTACTCAACCTCTGCTCCCAGCTCAGTTGCCTGCTCGTAAAGACCCATAGAGAAATCAAAACCGCTTGTAGATTTTATTCCGGGATAATTAGCGATATCCGGAGTATTTACTATCTGTCCGCCAACTGTAAGAGCCTCAAGACAAACCGCCTTCTTTCCAGCACGCTGAACATATATTGCCGCTGCAAGTCCGGCAGGGCCGGCACCAATTATAAGAACATCTATCATATAACACCTCATTCATCCACTATTGCGATACTACTATTTACTAATCACATCAACGATATTCTGCTTTGAAACTCTTCCTACGATTCGATCTGCCTCGTCGCCATTCTTAAAGAATATCATGCAAGGAATATTGGATATACCATACTCAATTGCAAGTCTTTCTGCATCATCAACGTCTACTGCTACGAATTTAACACCTTCATTCTCATCAGATACTTTCTGAATAATAGGCTCCATCATTTTGCAAGGGCCACACCATGTAGCAAAAAAATCTACGAAAACTGGTTTATCACTCTTAATAACTACCTCGTCAAATTCTGCTTCTGTAATATGTTGTACTGCCATATCAATCTCTCCTTTTCATTTATATATTTTTTTAATAATGTCTCACAACTTTAAAACGTTGTAATTTATAATCATCCTCGGGCTTTATTCCACCCTTTTTCATCGCTATAGATATCTGTGTGTCAACATCATCTACACCTTCCAGATCAGGAAGCAGCAGACCTCTTCTCCTTCCACAACTTACAATTACCCCATAGCGTTTTACATCCAGTTGTTCCTTTGAATCAATATCCTCAGCATCACCAAGTATATCCACATTAATTTCGAGCCACTTCAGTTCTTCCTCAGTGATTGGATCAAATCTCGGATCTCTGGTTGATGCGCTTATTGCATTATTGATTATTTCCTGAGCAAGGCTGTTCGTTGCCGGACCAATCGTCCCGATGCATCCTCTAAGTGAACCATGCTTATGAATAGAAACAAATGCACCTGCTCTTCTGCTAAACATTTCTTCTGGAAGCATGCCCATCAGATTCTCAGAAATATCATCTGGAATTTTAAGCTTTCTTCTTTCTTTTATATATAGTTCAATAACCTCTCTTGCAAGAAGAACATATCCATCTGAATGAGTATATTTTTCCTCAACCTTAAGCTGCTGCTTCTGAAGAAAACATCTGTTTTCATTCTCTGTTCCCGGATAAAAAGTAACAATGCCATATCCAACACCTGTAACATCCTGATGCGAAAGTACATTTGCATCTACATTCAGTCCATCAAATGCACCTGCCATAATTACAAATGATCTATGTCCGCATTCAGCAGCCTTATCGCAGAAATCCTCATCGAACTCAAGCATTTCATCAAATGCCGCCCTGCCACTTACATCCATTATCCTTTTGTCATATTCCGGACCTTCCTTTGCAAAACCATATGGTCCATAGTCCTGAAGCTTATGCGACAGATCACCGCTGGCTACAAATACAGCCTTTCTCCCCATTTCATTCACAGCATCTCTAATATAAATTCCCAGTTGATAATGATCCACAAGGGATAGTCCCGATAGTCCAATTCTTACTATCCTTCCTCCCTTATAGAATTTGCGAATAAAATAGAGAGGCACCATTGTTCCATGATCCAGCTTTTTTTCTCGTTCTCCTTCAAAGCCTGCTGGAAAGCCGTCATCAAATGTTTTCTCTTCGATTTGATTCACAAGTTCAAAATCATACTCTTCTTCAAACTTAACACCCGATGCCCTGAAATCTCCAAAATCGCCTTTGGCTTCCTTGCCTGGTGATATATGGAAATAATTTGAATACATTGTAGAATGTGGACTTGTTATAATAATCGTATCAGGCTCAATAGCCGCGATTTCCTTAGCCACCTTCTCATATGAATCAATCGTCTCCTGTATCTTAGACTCACTGCCCCTGCCAACATCAGGAATGATCATCGGCGGATGAGGCACCATAAATCCTGCTACTAACCCCATAAAAACTTTACCTCCCCTATCTTCTACTGAGAATCAAGTTCATCAAAACGTCCCAGGATTGTATACAGAATCCTGTACAGGTCCTTTGAATCCTGTTCACTCAGATTAACACACCCCCCCATCATTGAAGGAACATTAACAATCTCTTCTCTGAGTTTCTTTCCTTCATCTGTAATCTCAACCAGAACGCCTCTTGCATCATCTTGACTTCGATGTTTGCTGATATACCCTTTTTTCTCAAGCTTGTTTATAACTGGTGTAAGAGTTCCGGAATCCAGATATAAATGTTCTCCCAGCTCCTTAACACTTGATTTCTTCAATTCCCACATAGCCAGCATAGTTATATACTGCGTATATGTAAGATCATATTTATCCAGGAAGGGCTTATAGTGTCTTATTATCGCCTTAGAACATGCATATAATGGAAAACATAACTGATTCTCCAGTTTTAAACAATCGTATTTACTCATTATCTGTCCCTTTCTATATAAGTTGTGTACAATTTAATTTTACACAATCTATATTAAAAGTCAAGTCTTTTTTTGAGATATTTTAAAGTTAAACGTGAATAGTTACATTATAAAAAACTTGTTACTATAAATTAAAAATATGATGGAGAAAAAATAAAGATTTCTGTAACTATTGGCTTTGCCAAAAGAGAAAATATCACTTCTATAGACAAATGGATACAGGAAGCTGATGACAAACTTTATATAGGAAAAAAGAGTGGGAAGAACATTGTTGTAAAATAAGTACGACAAACAATTTGTCTTACTTATTTTTAATTGTTCTACTCACTCATATTTTTTCTGACTATTTCTTCAGCTTCTTCTGATGAAACAGGTTTTCCCCAGATAAAGCCCTGAATATAGTCACAGCCAATATCTTTAAGTGTTTCTATCTGGTCAGGAGACTCAACGCCTTCAGATATAACGTCAAGATTCATTATATGACCAATTGAAATTATCATAGCTACATACTGCTTTGATGATTCATTAGTGTTCATCTTATCAATAAATGACTTGTCAACCTTGAGCAGATCTGCAGGGAATTTGTTCAGATAGCTGAGTGAAGAATATCCTGTTCCAAAATCATCGATAGCTATCTTCATTCCCATGTCTTTTACTCTTCTAATGCATTCAAGTGCTTTATCAACAGAATCTATCATAATTGATTCCGTTATTTCTATCTCTAGATGATCTGCTGGAAAATCACACATTTCAAGAACATCTTTTATTTCTTCAATAAAATTATTCTTCATAAGATGTCTTACCGAAATATTAATACTAAGAGTGATATCTGCATTTGTTTCCTTAATAATCTGTCCCAGAAAAGCTGCTGACTTTTTGAAAACATTCATATCTATCTTATCAATCAGACCTATTTTCTCAGCAACTGGAATAAATCTGTCTGGACTTATCAAGCCCAGTTCTGGATCCTTTATTCTTGCAAGTGCTTCAAAACCACGAAGCTTATGGTTGATGTCATATTGTGGTTGAAGAAGATAAAAAATATTATCATTATCAAGAGCATTTCTGATAATTCTTTCCATTTCTATAGTCTGCTCATATTCCAGAAGCTCCGGTGTAAAACGCCGTATATGATTACTATTATTTCTACGTTTTATCTCATGCATAGCAGAATCAGCATAAGAAATCAGAGTGTCTGCTGCATTTGCGTCATCAGGGAATGTGGCATAACCGAAAGCAGCTGTAAAATAATAGTCACATTCATCAATAGTCATCTTCTCTTCAAGTACTTCTTCAAACTTTCTTATTGTTTCAATAATCTCATCTTCTGAGCTATAGCTACGAATAACCAGAGCATATTCATCCCCGCCAAAACGGACAACGAAATTATTTGTGCTCAGCTGATTAGATTCAACAAGCTTCTTCCAGCGCCTTGCTACTTCAATAAGAGACTTATCTCCAAAGCTATGCCCCATCGTATCATTTATGCTTTTAAAATTATTCAGATCTATTGAAACAATAGCAAATTCTTCATCACTATCAATAAGACTATTCATAAGCTCAGTGCATGCAAATCTATTTGGCAGTCCTGTCAGCATATCTGTTACAGCCTGCCTACGAACTCTTTCCTGGACCTGTCCTACTTTGACACCGCTTACATAGATAATGATAACAGCAGCAATTGTAAATATATTAGAAAAAACACCAGGAAGTGATGAAAAATTACGATGAATAATCATGTTATAAAATATTGCCGGAAATTGACATGACAAGATAACGATTGCTGTAACAAATCCTGTTTTTTTGAAAAAGAAAACAAGCATGAAAATAGAGATATTTGCAAGAGAAGTTAACACTCCTGCAAATGCAGATAAGCGGATAGGATATCCAAAAAGATACACATTTCCCTGCATCATGGATATTTTCACAACAACAATTGATGTAATAAAATACAATAAAAGAATGAGCACAAATGCGCTCTTAGGAACTTCCTTGGGAATAGCTATTTCCCTCAGAGTTTTATCGAATCTGATTTTTCTTGCAGAACCCTTTTCGCTCGTATTCAAGTAGCAACATCCCCTCTTTGAAAAGCATAAAAAAATGCTTTTCATTCTCCCAAAGTATCCCCAAAATACAAGCAACCTTCCTTCATATTATATATGATACACAAGAATACGTCAATAATATAACGTCTTACAGCCCTGCAAAGCCTAGATATAATAGTTTTGTTTTTTCTTCTGTTTGTACATATGTATGATCATGCTTCTGCCCCGTATGAACCAGTATCCCATCTTTATAAACAAGCAGCTGGTTCTGTGGCACTTCTTCCCAGCCTGAATCCTGAAGTGGATGGGTTGAAAAGATTACAGACCCATTTCTTTCACTTTTATATAATGTCTCCCTCTCATTTTTGTGAACATAGAAATAGTCACCATCGTAAAGCATGATATTCAGTTTATTCTCCGGTGCAAGTCTTCGAATTATTTTCTCAATGAGCTGGATACGCTCATTCGCGTCAAATCCATTTAATTCACTGATATAATGTTTATTCATCTGATCTACTATATAGAGCAGAATTCTTTCACTATCTGTAGTTCCTTCCTGCGTGTATTGATAGGCACTAAGAATTGGAGATTCAAATATTGTTCCATTATGAACCAGAACCCATGTTCTACCAGCTTCATCTCTCTTAGTAAATGGATGCGTATTGCTAAAGCATACATCTCCTACTGTAGCTCTTCGAATATGAGCCATACACCTTGATGTTTCTATCCTTCCAGTGAGTCTGTTCTTAAGATAGAGACTATCGCTGGCTCTGGTTGGTTCCTTCTCGATTGATACAGAATTATCATCAAGAAATGCAAGTCCCCAGCCATTTCGATGCTCATTACTATGCCCAAAAAATATTTTCAGAAGATCATTTATCTTAACACGCCTGTTTGCCGTAACTCCAAATAGTTCGCACATTTTTCAGATACTCCTTATCCTTTTTCGTAAGGGATCTAGCGGCTATATTCATAATGTGGTCAATCCACCAATTAGCTGTTTTTCCTTCATAAATAACAGCATCTAATCCATATCTTTCAATCTCTTCAACTACATTCTGAAGCTTAGATATACTATCTATATTCGCTAATTCTTTTTCAAGAGCTGACAGACTATCTTCAGAATAGACTATTCCCTTTAACAGAGCAACGTATCCGAGAGCTTTTTCTATAGGAACACTATCAGCCACCCTTACTTCTATATATTTTTTAATTCTAAAATGGAAGAATCCCATAGACATGAAGTGCTCTATCAGTTTCTTCTTTCTATCCTCTTCCAGATCATCTGTATAGATGATATGATTCTCCACAAGCTCCTCTGCACACTGATGCCCTACATTCACAGTTTCTCCATTATCAGTAAGAAGTATCAGTGGAGTATGATATATTACATCTGCCATTTTGTCATAACCAAAATCTTTATCAAAAGAATGAGGTACAAAACCTGTTCTTTCAGGATCCAGATCATCCCACTCCTGGATTCTGAAAAGATGTGGTTTATCCTCCAATCCTGAAAGAGTCGAATTCATATCATACTTGTTTTCCATCAAAATCATAAGAATCGGAGAAATCTTCTGAAGAACATTTAACTTTCTGACCATATCCTCTTCTGACTTATAATCAATGGAAACCTGAGCAGATGCAGAAGCACGCATCATATATTTTCCATATTTACCACTTCTCTTAAAATATTCATCCATATATTTATATCTTTTCTTAGGCGAAAGTGGAATATCATCTGGAGTAATCTTTCCAAGCTCAACAAGTGGAAGGTTCCCCTTTGTTTCAAAATGATATCCTCTCTCTTTAAAGATTGGTTCCCAAAGAGATCTGAATTCATTATATATATTCTTAATTGTATCTATATCGGAATATGGATTAATACTTATCTCAAACTGACACGCTGGTTCAAGACTTGTGGAATACTCTCCTGTATAATATCCAACAGGATAGCTGTCCATATATATTATATCTGCTCCTATGGATTTTCCAACACGGTCAATAAGGTTGGAAATCTCATGGAATCCTATCTGTATACCTTCATCATTTATTATAAAATGCTCTACTTCAAGTCCCAGATTCTGATCATCTGCTTCACCTGATCTTATATAATCGGAAATGTCTTTTATAAAACTCATAGATACCTCCTG
>JAILEL010000225.1 GCA_024687845.1 Eubacterium sp. | reverse complement strand
GGACCTCATCCATTTCCTACTATTGTAAGAGATTTCCAGTCTGTGATCAGTAAGGAGAGCAGAGCTCAGATCCTTGAAGCGGAGGGCAAGCTTCCTGATGTTGTTATTGCCTGTGTTGGCGGAGGAAGTAATGCGATTGGTTCCTTCTATGAATATATAAAGGATGATGGAGTAAGACTTATTGGATGTGAAGCAGCTGGACTTGGCGTAGATAATCCGAAGAATGCTGCTACTATGGCTAATGGTTCTATGGGAATATTCCATGGCATGAAGTCACTTTTCTGCCAGGATGAATATGGTCAGATAGCACCTGTTTATTCAATCTCTGCAGGACTAGATTATCCGGGCATCGGACCTGAGCATGCATATCTTGCTTCAATCGGAAGAGCTGAGTATGTTCCAATCACAGATGAAGAAGCAGTAAATGCTTTTGAATATCTGTCCAGAACAGAAGGAATTATTCCTGCAATAGAGAGCAGCCATGCTGTGGCTCATGTTCTGAAAATAGCTCCTAAGATGCCAAAAGACAGCATAATAGTTTGTACCATTTCCGGTCGAGGAGATAAGGATGTGGCTGCTATAGCACGTTATCGTGGTGTCAATATATACGAGTAGATTGTAATGTGAAAGGGAAAAAATATGAGTAATATATATAAGGCATTTGAGAATAAAAAGGCGTTTATCGCTTTTCTTACAGCAGGTGATCCGGATTTTGAAACCAGTGTAAAGAATTTTAAGGCAGTTGCCAAGGCAGGTGTAGACCTGATAGAAATCGGAATACCATTTTCTGATCCTATTGCAGAAGGTCCTGTTATTCAGGAGGCTGACATCAGGGCTCTTGCATCAGGAATGACAACAGATAAGGTTTTTGAGCTTTTGAAAGAAGTCAGAAAGGATGTAGATATACCAATTGTATTTATGACCTATGCTAATCCTGTATATCACTACGGAGCTGACAGATTCTTCCAAAAGGCCAGCGAAGCTGGTGCAGATGGAATAATCATTCCAGACTGTCCTTTTGAAGAAAGACATGAATTTGACCAGGTAGCTGAGAAGTATGGAATGGATTTCATATCTATGATCGCACCAACAAGTGAAGACAGAATAAAAGAGATAGCAGCTCAGGCAAAAGGATTTATTTACGTTGTTTCTTCACTCGGCGTTACAGGTGTAAGAAGCGAGATTACAACAGATCTTGGAACAATAATCAGTCATATCAAAGAAGTCACAGATGTTCCTGCCGCTATTGGCTTCGGAATCAGTACACCAGAGCAGGCTGCAAAGATGTCACAGATCGCAGATGGTATTATTATCGGATCTGCTATGGTTAAGATAGTGGCCGCAGAGGGACAGAATGC
Source organism: Eubacterium sp. (assembly GCA_024687845.1). The sequence goes on along the minus strand of JAILEL010000225.1, from coordinate 5,976 downwards.
CCCTGAGAAGCTTGCTGAATATACCAAAGAAATCGTTGCAGCTATTAATGGCTGATACAGCTATAAGATAAGAAAATAATAAGCTATAAAAAACGACTTATTCTGATAGAATAAGTCGTTTTTTTCAATAATTATATACGATATAATACGTTTATATTCCCAGATCATCAAGCCCCTGTGAATCTTTCTTCAGTTCAACAAATACATAGTTGAAACGTGGCTTTTCATTTTTCTTTCTTAAGGTAGCTATCATACTTCCTGGAAAAGAACTGATAAAGTTGTTGTATGCGGATACTGCTTTGTTATATGCGATGCTTGAATGAAACAGATCATCTCTTGATTTTTCGAATTTGGAATAATGAGTATTAAAATCCTCGTTACTGGTTAATTCAGGATGCTCTTTTATAATATCCATCAACTGAGTTGAACATTTGTCCAGCTTCTCAGAAGTAATGGCCTGAAGATTAGCAGGAGTTCCAAGAGAAAAAGCAGAAGTATCTGGAGCTTCTATCTCGTTCTTAATACCTGTTGCATCAAGAATCTCAGTAATCTTACTCAGGTGAAAACCTCGGTCCCATATATTTGAGTCCACTTCAGCGTTCTTATCTCTTGTGGCAGACTCAAGTTTATTGATTTTTGTAGTAACAAATATAAATGCTATTCCTACAATAAGAAATATTATAAGAAATATATAAATTCCAGTCATTGATCTTCCCCCAGGATGGTCTGTCATGACGTGTAAGTAGTTATGACAGATTAAGTAAATCTTTAATTCGAAAGTAATAACAACAAAGCATTCCCATATATAATACCACAAAAATTATTTATTTCAAACAGTAATTATGTTATAGTAACCTTAATCATCAATTGAAAAATATCAGGAGAAAAGACATGTCAGATGCACTTATTACAAAAAGGGCGATTGCAGATAGTCTTAAAAGCCTTACGAGAGAGAAAACATTTGATAAAATATCTGTCAAAGATATATCAGAAAAATGTGGCGTGAACAGACAGACTTTTTATTATCATTTTATAGATAAATTCGATCTTCTGGAGTGGATTTACCAGACGGATCTTTTTGAACCTTATATGGGAGATATTGATTTTGACAACTGGGAGCAGAGACTTTGTTCTGCACTTGAAGCCATGAAACAGGATAAGACGTTTTATGTGAATACGATTAATCATACGGAGAACTATATTCATAGATATATTACTGAACAGACTCAGGTTCTTTTTCAAGGAGCAATTGACGTGCTCGATGAACATCGTCATGTAGATAGCGGTCAGAGAGCATTTATTGCCAAGTTCTTTGCTTATGGTGTCAGCGGAACTGTTATAGAATGGGCATCTGAGGGAATGGTTCAGGCTCCGGAGGAGATTGCTAAATATATGAGAGACTTACAACTCAGATGTGAAAAAGCGGCTTACATATATGCGTCGGAGATTTTTAAGTCTTGAAATGATTTTGTTAGTTTAGTATAATTATTAGAATTATTGCTATTTATATTTATAAAACAATTGTAACAGCGAGGTTTTCTATGATAAAAAGAAATACTAAGAAAACTCTGAGTGCAGTTCTTATAGGTGCGATGATAGCTTCTGCAACACTGCAGGTAGTTCCGGAGATAGCACCAAAGAATGATATATCCAGTGTATTTGCTGATGAGTTATCAGATGCACAAGAAAAGAAGGAAGAGGCTTCTCAGAAGAAGAAGGAAGCAGAGAGTAAGCTCAGTGAACTTAATACAGCCAAGGCTGATATTCTGGATGTTATAGAACAGTTGGATAATGAGATCTTTTCATATTCATCTAAGATTTCAGAGCTAAAGGATCAGAAAAATAGTCTTCAGGTAGCTGCTGCTATTAATGAGAATATTCTTCAAGATGCCTATATAGCTGAAACTAACCAGTATGAGAGTATGAAGGACAGAATCCAGTTTGCTTACGAGAACGGAGATGCTCAGTATATTGAAGCTTTACTCAGTATTAAGGATTATTCAACTGTAATCAACCAGTCGGAATATGTAGATAAGGTTTCTGTATATGATCAGAATCAGTTAAATGATCTTCTTGAGATTGAGAAAACTATTTCCGGTTATAAGGATATCATTGCCAACAATATTGGCGAAGTTAACAACCTTAAAGCTGAGGCTGAAGGCGAGCAGGAAGCTCTTGAGGTAATGCAGGTGGGAAAGCAGGAGAAGCTTTCTGAGTATAATGTTGAGATTAGTGATACAGAATATACTATAGAACAGATGGAAGCTATAGAGGCTGAGCAGGATGCTCAGATAGCAGCGATTGAAGCAGCAGCGGCTGCAGCGAGAGCGGCAGCTGAGAAGGCAGCAGCTGAAAAAGCAGCTAAGGCTTCTACCCCTAAGCCTGTTCAAACAGCTTCAGGAACTGATGCTGAGGAGGATAATGGTGATGACTCTGATGATTCAGATACACCATCTTCGATGAATTCATATGGTGGTGGAGCATTTACCTGGCCGCTTCCAGGATATTACAGCATTGGTTCAGGCTTTGGACCAAGAGTGGCTCCGACAGCAGGTGCTTCAACCTTTCATAAGGGCGTTGATATAGGATGTCCTGAGGGAACAACCATAGTTGCAGCAGCAGATGGAGTTGTATCATATACAGGCTATTTTGGCGGTGGTGGTAATACAGTTATTATCGATCACGGAAATGGTTTATCAACCCTTTACATGCACATGTCCGCATTTGGAATAAGCGAGGGTGCAAATGTAACCGCAGGTACAGCAATTGGTTATGCAGGATGTACAGGAGTTGCAACCGGACCACATCTTCACTTTGCAGTTAGAGTTGGTGGCGAGTACGTAGATCCGATGGGATATTTATAAGATAGAAAAAAGCAGTTGGTGTTATTCATCAACTGCTTTTTTCTTTTATTATTATTCATGGTTGACTCAAAACACACTCTTAAGTCCGCATCGCATAACACTTATTCTTATGCAAGCATAAATAAGCTTTTATGCGATGCTCTATCGCTGCTAACGCAGCACTGAATCGTGTGTTTTGAGCCACCTGCTATGCAGGTACGATAATAATTATGCATAATTGGTCTTAGCCTGCAAGCAGACACTACCGATTATGCATAATTATTATCAACCATGAATAGTAGTTTTTCTTATTGACAACATAACGCTGTTATGCCATAATATGAACGAACATTCACATAACAGTGTTATCTTCTGCGTTGTACAAAGTAAAAATATAAAGATATCATTTAGACAAAAATCAAAATCTGTCTAAAATCCTGTCACGTGTATGATTTTGTATAGTTACAAATCATCCCTTTTGGGCTATTTTATTGAAAACGAGATAATTAGCAACCTATATAGTCGTTGGCTAATAAGCTTTTTCAGATAAATAGTTAAAAGAGGGAGGAATAGTGATGAAGGGTTTTGGAAAAACAGTAGTCAGATTAAGAGTATTAATTCTTATCCTGGCAGTTCTGCTCCTGATTCCGGCAGCAATAGGTTATATCAATACAAGAACGAATTATGATATTCTAACTTATCTTCCGAAGGATATTGAGACCATGAAAGGTCAGGATATTTTGGCGAAGGACTTCGGAACCGGTGCATTTTCAATGGTTGTTGTTGAAGGAATGCAGGATAAGGATATAGAAATGCTTGCTGAAAAGATAGAAGAAGTTGACCATGTAAAAAGAGTACTCTGGTATGGTTCTTTTGGAAATGAATCAATTCCGAAAGAGATTCTTCCAGATGATCTGAAGGACAAGATAATAAATGGCGATAAGCAGCTTATGATAGTTTTCTTCGATACTACACTATCAGCAGATGAAACTCTTGCTGGTATTGAATCTATAAGAAAAATAGCTGATAAACAGGTTTTCCTTAGTGGTATGTCAGCGGTGGTTATCGATACTAAGAATCTAAGCGATAAAGAAGTACCAATTTATGTTGCAATTGCCGTAATACTTTGTTCACTGGTACTTACACTTACAATGGATTCATTCCTCATACCTGTTTTCTTTCTCCTGAGTATAGGAATGGCAGTAATATATAACCTTGGTTCAAATGTGATCAGTGGTGAGATATCATATGTAACTAAGGCTCTTGCGGCCGTACTTCAGCTGGCAGTTACGATGGACTATTCAATCTTCCTGTGGCACAGCTACTGCGAAGAAAGAGAGAATGTAGATGACAGACTAGGTGCTATGGCTGAAGCAATAAATAAAACGTTGGTTTCAGTAATCGGAAGTTCGATTACAACAGTAGCCGGATTTGTTGCGCTGATGTTCATGAGCTTTACACTCGGACTTGACATGGGAATTGTAATGGCTAAAGGAGTTGTTCTTGGAGTAATCTGTTGCGTTACAGTACTACCTTCGATGATTCTTATATTTGATAAAATGATTAAGAAAACATCACATAAACCTATTATCCCGGATTTTTCAAAGATCAGCCCATGGATAGTAAAACACCATTATATATTCCTTATTGCATTTTTCATTCTGATAATTCCTGCATATTATGGTCAGGCACATAATAAGGTTTATTATAATCTGGATTCATCACTTCCAAAGGAACTGGCCAGCATTCAGGCAAATGCCAAGCTTGAAGAAACATTTGAAATGAACTCCACACACATGATTCTGCTTGATTCCAACATAGAGGATAAGGAAGTAAGAAGACTTATTAAGGATGTGGAAAAGGTTGATGGAGTTAAGGCAGTTCTTGGTATTCAGTCACTAGTTGGTGCAGGTATGCCGAAGGAAATGGTTCCTCAGCATATAAGAGATATACTTGATGATGGAGAGTATCAGCTGCTCTTCATAATGTCAGAATATAAGGTTGCAAGTGATGAGGTTAACAGTCAGTGTGACCGTATCAATGCAATTCTTGATAAATATGATGAAAATGGAATGCTGATTGGTGAAGCACCATGTACACAGGATCTGATCAAAGTTACTGATCATGACTTTAATGTAGTTAATTCAGTATCAATCTTCCTGGTAGCAATCATCATAATGTGTGTATTCAAGTCCGTATCACTTCCGATACTGCTTGTGGCTGTAATTGAGTTTGCCATATTTATCAATATGGGAATTCCTCATTACACTGGTGCGACATTACCATTTATTGCATCAATAGTAATCGGTACTATTCAGCTTGGTTCTACAGTAGATTATGCTATACTTATGACTAACAAGTACAAGATTGCAAGACTGGATGGAATGGGCAAAAATGATGCTGTTACAGCAGCCCTGACAGGTTCAATCACATCAATCTTCGTAAGTGCGCTGTCTTTCTTTGCAGCGACCTTCGGAGTAGGTGTTTATTCAAAAATAGATATGATAAGCGCACTGTGTATACTTATGGCAAGAGGAGCAATCATAAGTATGTTCGTTGTTCTGCTTCTACTGCCAGCAGTGCTTAAGGTATTCGATACAGTTATTATACATTCATCTTTAGGATTTGGTGAATTGAAGAACAGAGTTAAGTTTGAGAGGAGAGGTGCATAATGAAAAGGTATTTCAAAACATCTAAGCAGAAGGTAGCTGCTGCTATGTGTTTATGTATGGTTGGAAGTCTTACAGCATGTGGTTCTACAGAGACTTCACTTGAAAGTCCTGATACAACTATGATGGCGAAGAACGAAGCAGATGAAACTCAGGAAGTTGATGATATTGAGAATATCCTGTCAGATTCGATCAAGCTTTCATCAGACGCATATTCAGATAAGGATGAGACCGTCTATGTTATGGCTGAACCTGATGGTGATGTGAAGGATGTCATAGTTAGTGAATGGCTTAAGAATCCTGAAGGAAAGAATGAACTGACAGATGTAAGTCATCTGACAGACATCGAAAATGTAAAAGGCGATGAAACATTTTCACAGAATGGAAATAAGCTTACATGGCAAGCAAATGGCCAGGATATCTATTATCAAGGTAAAACTGATGAAGAGGTTCCTGTAAGTGTT
>JAILEL010000197.1 GCA_024687845.1 Eubacterium sp. | reverse complement strand
ATACACCATAACCACTTCCGAATTTATTGAATACAACAGTAGGTGTATTATCCTCCTCCATTAAGACAGTAGCATTACTATTTACAAGATAAACATTTTCTCGTTTTCTTACTTTAGCTCCTTCTGGAATAAGCTTTGTCTTTAATTTGTTATTAATAGTAAATTCTGGTTTTCCATGACATACTCTGGCACAAGTAGCTATATCAACTCCTAGTACATGACCTAGCTTGAGGAACATATCTCCATCACGTACTGCTGATGCTTCACCTACTCCTATATAAACACCACCATCATATACCCATTTTTGAATACAAGTTACAATATCAGAGTCATTCCAATCATCGCCGCCACTCCATGCACTAAATGCTTTTCCAGCATTTATAACGATATCGTAATCCTCCAGTCCTTTTCTTCTAATATCCTCAAAACTTATGAAATCAGTTTTGACCGGGAATCCTGATAAGGATTCATTTATGTGTATCAGAGGATGCATCCAAGTCTCGTGAAAATGTCCTGATAATGTCCAAGGTCTGAATTTCCCCCATGAATGAAGCACTGCTACTCTTACCGGAATCGTATACAGAACATCTGATTCCTGAAGGATTTTTATATTTCTGAATTCATTAAGAAGTTGTTCGATATAATCATTAAAATCCGGATAATTCTCTGTAAGATGTAGATATCCACCTAGACCAAGTCTGTCTATCTTTTCACGAATCAGAGCTCTTCTTACAGACACCCAATACTCCTGGGCATCTTTTTTTGGATTTCCTCCTTCTGAAAATGTAGGAAGACCACCAAGACCTACAGGGAAAAGATATGGATGAAGTCTGAGTTCGTGAACAGGAACATCTACCCCTGCACACAAACGAGATTCATAACCTGAAAAAACACATTTTATAAGACCATCGAAGCCATATTCCTTAAAATATTTACCATATGGTTCAAGTCCAACCCAGCTGTCATCATAGAATACATATGCCTTTTTACCAAAACTATGTACAATATCCACAAGCTGTTTTCCGAAATCTACAACAAATCTCTGGGTGAATTCATAATAATCCTTCATTTTATCAACTGGAGGCATGTGTGTAACATGTCGATTTCCTTTGTTGATAAAATCTTCAGAAGTAAGAGCATAACCATATTTTTTTTCAAATTCTTCTAATGCCAGAGGGCTTACAGTAAAATCATATGACCCCCAGTCAGTATACAGATTCCTGTTCTTTTCATCACTTCCCCATATCCAGACGAAGTTATAAAAAAGAGATGTGAATCTTACAACATTTGTGTCCTTATGTTCTATACACCAATCCTTAAGCCAATTTATCAGATAAATCTGTGCCTCTGTGCTGCGTGGATCTAGAGGTGCAAGATGCTCCTTATCCCATTTATTAGTAACATGGTTATACATGGATATCTCTTCCCATATTCTATATGCAAAGAAATTCACAGTATAATGATGAAATGCAGTTGCATTCTTAATTGTTACACATCCAGTTTCTGAATCATACGCCCAGTCATTATAATCTATTCGAATATCCGAAGTTCTATCATATACTTCCCAGTATTTCAGAGAATCTTCCGAATCATTCACTTTGAATTGTTCAATATAATATCCGTCCAGAATACTTACCTCAAGCTCATCAGATTCAGCCATAACCGGAATTGACATCAGAATAGTCTGTTGGTACTTATCAGGATGTTGTCTGAGCCATTCATTATGATCTCTTATAATACAAACGGTAGAATAAATATCATATCCATACTCAAGTATTTCACTAGATAACTGTGTACCATCACTATCTCTTATTACATCTGCACCCCATTTTTCAGCCAAATCAAGAGTCAGTTTTTCATATCCTGATTCTCCTGGCAATGTAAAATCTCCACGTAATTTTTTCATATTCTAACATCCTCTTTTTGTTTAGATATTTATTACTATCCGTTTGTTTTAATTAAATCTTAATCTCATCTTGAAACATAACGAAACATTGTATATTAATCAGCTACAGTATTTTTTTGTGATATTAACTGCTTTTTTTCTGGTAATATATCCTCCTTCTTTTCCATGAATCACATCGCTATCATCTATTGAAAGAACCTTACCATATCGACTTCTGTAGCCATTTATTAAATAATCCAGAAATTCTCCAACTGTTATATTCTCTTCAGGCATAAATTTTTCTCTTTCGATGATATAATCGGGCAATATTCCATTCTGATATGCACATTGAATATAACCTGCATAAACCTCATGACCAACTATATCGTTATATAGATCATTAAATACATTTGTTGGAAAAAACTTTAATGCTTTTATTACTATTTCTAGTGCTTCATATCGTTTTAATGTTTTGTTTTCATCTTGAAACAAATCATCTAAAACAACTTCAACATCATTTTTTTCATTTTCAATAATTACTTTTCTTAATTCATCAGGAGGATTCCAGACCGGACTTAATTCATTTTTCTTTTGTCCTAAAAGCGCGTCATATATATAGCCAGCAAACAAATATCCGCCAAAATCATTACTATGTGTATAATCACCAGGATAAAAAAATGATCTGACCCTTGTCCTCCCAAGTTTCATTATCAGATTCATGCTTACCTTGTGAAGATCAATTACACTAACAGACATTTCCTTACATATCTGATAACATACTCTGTCATATTCTGATAAAAGATCATTATACTCATCTCTGTTTCCAAACCATGTGTTTCTTGCAAGAGGAGTAACTATTACAGGTACAGCTTTCTTACTTCTTATATTCTCTATGTAATTGATAAGATTCCTGCGATAACCACTGTCAGCAGCAAGTTCTGTGATTTTCTGATCATTATGACCGAATTGAAAAAGGCATATATCGCCTTCCTTTATTAGATCAAGCATAACCTTATAATGACCTTCACTTTTAAAACTTTCGGTTGTCAGTCCGGAATGAGCATGATTGGATACGGCATATCTGTCTTTTGTAAAAAAAGGAAGCATTTGTCCCCAACCGTTATAATTTGCTTTTGGATAATATGGATAGAATCCAGTCTGATCTGTTACAGTAGAATCACCTGCAATATATATCGTCTTTCCATCCCATTTTTTATAACTTATCGATGATAAATGCAGACCTTCTCCTAATACCGTTACATCAATTCCACTATCCTGAACTGCATTAGTATGATATCTTGGAATAATAGGTGTTACATTATCTATACAACGAACAGTTTTTCTTTCACCAGCTTTTATTGATCCGAACCAGCATAGCCTTCTACGCCCGGTGAAAACATACGCTTCTGAAAGATCTCTATCTGCCGCTATTGTAATATCAAGTAAATAATTACCATTTTCGACATCTCTTATCTGATAAGAAAGAGGCATATCACCCGTAGTTGTATCATCATAAAAAACTCCGAATTCATCAGATTTTATCTTATGCTTTTCATATCCAACATAACCCGCAAGTGGAAGAAATCCAGTATTAATCTCCGGAATAAATGAATCTGTATTTTTTTCAATTGATCTATAATCTACAAATGCGTCTAAATCCTCAAAGAAACAAAAATCCAAATTGTTCATTTTTTCCTATAAAGCTCCATCTGATCTGATCCTGTCATAATCAAGAACGTCTGAAAGAAACGCAAGAGCCATTCCTTGTCCCCATCCTTGAATCCATTTTTTTGATATATTTCTATAGCCGTCTCTGTCTTTCATAACAGCTGTACCTGCAGACACATTTTTTACACGGCCATCAGGATTAATATTATTTATTATTCCTTTGATTGATTTGTTGATATATTCAATATATAATGGATTTCCTTTTTCAATCATAGCAGCGGCTATTCCACAGGATGCAGACACTTCTTCATATGATTCTGGATCATCAAGAATCGTTCTCCATAATCCGTTTTCAGTCTGTAACAGTTTTAATGAAGAAAGCTGTTCATTAAGCGCACCAACTATCTCTAAAAATTCAGGATAAAGATAAGCTTCTGGAAGTATTCTTCCAACCTGTGACATAGTATAAGCTGCCCAGCAATTGGCTCTTCCCCAGTAAAATCCTGACATATGATTACCTGCAATGTTGTCATATCCGTGATACCATAGTCCGCTATCCTCATTCTGAAGATATTGTATATGCCAAAAATAATTATTTAGAGCATCCTTTATCAGCTCTTCGTCATTGAATCTAACGCCGACTCTGAGCATCAGAAACGCAGCCATAAATAAAGTATCAGCCCAGCATTGTTCAGGAAAATCATTATTTGCAGAAACTGTGTGCTGAAGAACATTATTTCCAAATCTTAAAGCATCATGTTTTAAATAATCTATTTTACTCATCAAAATATCTAAGTATTTCTGATCGTTAGTTTCTTCGTAAATTGTAAGTAGACAGTGTCCCATCGCACAGGCGTTTACTGTCCATGTAACAGGTAGTCCAAGCTCAATATACTTATCTACCCTTTCTTTTATAACATCAAGGTATTCTTTCTTTCCAGTTACCTCGTAGGCTTTTGATATTCCAAAATATGCTACCCCACATGGCCATTCCCATGTAAGATCCATTCTCATAGTACGTTCTACTATTCTATCGACTAATTCTTCTATCTGAATCTTGTCATATTCCAATTCTTTCATACATATCCCTCTTTATTTTGTTCAAATATATGACATATAAATACAGTGGTCTTTTTCACCAAATACTTTTATATCATGCTTTCATTACGAGGAGAGATAAAGTCTCCCCGTAATGTAAAGCAATATCTTCACTAATCTAATGGAAATAAAGTTGAATTACCTGCTTTATAAGCTGCTTCTCTTTCATCAATTACTTCTTGATATCCAGCATCAAGATATTCCTTAGAAAGCTGATCATACAGAGAATCAAATTCTGCAGGATCACAAGTTACAAGCTTATCAAAATCAACTACATAAAGTGACAGAAGAGACTCTGAATATTCAGACTCAGCCTCTATTGCTACAGAAAATGCTGGATCTGTATAAGTAATACCTGAATCAGCAACTTTCTTAAGCTCGTTATAGTATTCGATCATCTGATCAGTAAAGTCCTGAGGAAGATTCTGTGGAGCAATTGATGCTATAGATTCTTCGATTGTGTCATTTTTTACAGACTCAATTGTAACGCACCAGAAATCCTTAGAATTGTTAAAGTTGTTCCAGTCATCAGCATGAGACTGAAGCTCTTTAATATTGAGTGTTGACCATTCCATATACATCCATGCAGCTTTTAGTTGATCCTCAGTTGCTGAATTACCAAATCCAATAGTCATACCATAAGGGTTATCACTTCTAAGGTTAATCTGATCACATACACCAGGCTCGAGCATATAAGAATTAGATGCTATAGCAAGTTCTGCATCAGGATTTGTCATATAAAAACTTTCCAGCCAGTCAACTGAAGCTGTCATATAACCAGCATAACTAAACTGTTTACCATTGATAAAGTTAGCTTTAGCTGTATCATTATCTGTAATGTTGTACTCAGGATTCCAAAGTCCTGCATTATATTCAGCATTGTATCTCTTAAGCATTTTCTTAGTTGCTGAAAATGGAAGTGCTGGACATGAAAGTGATGAATATTTAGCCCAGTCTGTATCTGATATCGGATAATCTCTGAAAATCCATCCTGCAGTATCACAGGTTGAAGAAACTGAAATCATAGCACCTAGTCCGTCACCACCTGGAATCGGATGTTCACATATTCCTTTTTCCTGAATCTTTTTCATTGCATCAATATACTCTTCATATGATTCAGGAACATGGTCGTATCCTACTTCCTTTAACCAGTCCATTCTTACGAATGTTGGGTAAGTATAATTAGTATTATAGTATGGTCTTTCAGCAAGACAGAAATATGATTCACCATTTACCACTGTATATGGAAGCTGATCTAGTTCTACCATTCTGTTGTAGTATGTTGGTGCAACCTGAGCAAAATCATCAAGGTTTATCTTCTGTAAATATCCATCATTTGCCCACTGAACAACCTTAGGATAATCATATTCCATAAGTATAGTTGGAAGTGAATCTGATGCTGCTAGCAATGCATAGTCTGTCATAACGTCTGAGCGAGTAATCGGTACATACTCAACCGTGATATTATATGCATCACCAAAGTTCTCCTGAACATATTTTGTATAACCATTTTCTGTTACTGAATCTATTCCTTCAGTACCACGATCATATACTGCAACCTGAATCTTTACGTTCTCATCAAAAGGAGTCCATCCATCAATTCCTGCTGCTCCTTCAGATGCCGTTTCATCAGATGCCGTTTCGTCTACGGCTTCTTTTTCTGCTTCTGTTGTTACATCTGCAACTGCTTCAGTATTATCACCAGCTTGTTCTGAACTTGATTCTTCTTTCGCCCCACCACATCCGGCTAATGATAACATCATAGCACTTGCGAGAGCCACACCTGTCACCCTCTTCAATAACCTTTTTTTCATCTTATACTCTCCTTTTTATATAGTTTTTTATCCTTTGACCGCCCCTATCAGTGCTCCTTTTACGAAATATTTCTGAAGGAACGGATAGATACAAATTATTGGAATTGTTACAAACATAATCGCAGCCGCTTGAAGAACCTCTGGTGTCGTAGTATTTACTACCGCTTCAAGAGACATGGTTGATGCATCTGTGGCTGAAGATACCATTTTAGAAAGTATCAGCTGTAACGGCATCTTAGCCTGATCCTTGATGTAATACTTTGCATCTGCGTAAGCATTCCATCTTCCAACTGCATAAAATAGTGATAAAGTAGCTATAATTGGTTTAGAAAGCGGAAGTACTATTTTTACAAGAATCTGAATATTGTTTGCACCATCCAGAAAAGCTGCCTCTTCTAGTTCATCAGGTATATTTCCTTGAAAATACGTTTTCATAATAAGCATGTTATATCCGGAAAATATAAGCGGAAGTATAAGTACCCACATGCTATCAAGTAATCCAAGCTTCTTCATAAGAAGATAATTAGGTATAAGGCCTGCATTAAAATACATTGGAATCATAAGTATGAATGTGATTATGCCTCTTCCTTTCAGATTCTTTCTCGATAAAGGATATGCAGCACATGTACATACGACCATTCCTAATAAAGTAAAAATTGCTGTCATTAAAATTGTATAATCTAATGATCTGATAAGCTTACCATCTTGTATAATGGAAGAATAAGCTCCAAATGTCACACCCTTCGGAATAAAATAAACCTGTTTTGCATTTACATACACATCAGATGATATTGATTTAGATAAAAGATGTATAAATGGAAGAATACATGTAAGCATCAGCAGGAAAACGATTATAATAAGGACTACTTCACACGCAAAGTCTCCTCCGCTTGAATATCCCATTCTTTTTATTCTGCTAGAAGGTACTACTTTTTTTTCCTGTATATTATTATCTTTCATTATGATCACCTCTTTTCTACAGCAATCCATCTTCGCCAAGATGTTTCGCAATACTGTCAGAAATAAGTACAAGTATAAGTCCTACTACCGACTGGAAAAGACCGACAGCTGTTGCTCTTGAAAAATTACCACCCGCAAGACCCTTTTCGTAAATGTACATAGCAAGCTGGTAATACTGATCTCTTACCATTGAGTTACCAAGGGAATCCAATCTTTCAAAATTACTTCCCATAACACGTCCAAGATTCATAATAAGCATTGTTACTATGGTTCCTTTAATCGATGGAAGTGTAATATATATCAATCTCTTCCATCTTCCTGCTCCATCTATCTTTGCTGATTCATACATCTGTTCATCAATAGATGTTATAGCAGCAAGATAAATTATTGTTCCCCATCCCATTGTCTGCCATACACCAATAAGAAGATATGTTATTCCCCAATCTAAGTTTTCTGTAAGGAAAGGAATACCCTCTTTTATGATTCCTAATTTCATAAGTGCCATATTTACCAGTCCTGTAGATGGTCTGAACATTGTATATGCGACAGAGCCAATTACAACCCATGACAGAAAGTGAGGAAGATAAAGTACTGTCTGTGCAACACTCTTGAATTTTCTCACCCTTAATTCATTTAAAATCAATGCCAGAACAACTGGTGCAGTAAAGCTCAGAAGAAGATCTGCTATATTGTAGAAAATGGTAGCTTTAAGTGAATTAATAAAATCCTTATCTTTGAATATCTTTCTGAACACATCCAGTCCTACCCACTTACTTCCCTCATATCCTAGTGCCGGTTTGTAATTCATAAATGCAATTCTTATACCTGGATAAGATGCAAAATTAAAAACGATAACAAGAGCAAGCGGAATCAGAAGAAGTAAATATAGCTGCCAGTATCTTTTAAAAGACTTTTTCCAACTGAGCTTTCCAACTACCTGATAAGACCCTGCTTTTTTTGAATTGCCTTCTTTGCTCATTTTTCGCCCTCCCTTCTTTTTTATTATAGTATACTTGAAATATGCACATTTTTCTAAACCTTAACGACTATTTTTTATGCAATTTTGACCATGGTGTTACCTATCCCATAACACCATAGTTATAATGATAAATTAGTCCATTTATTGCTTTTATATCTGAAAATTGTACAAACACAGGCAATAATCCATGCAACAGGGGTAGCAATCCAGATTCCAGTAGCACTGCATAGAATTTTAGACAGTATTATTGCTATCACAATTCTTAATCCAACCTCTATCATTCCTACTTTCATGGAAAAATTAATATCTCCAGCTCCCTTCAAAGCATTAAGATAAGTCTGCATTATTCCAGCACTTATATATGCAATACCTATTATTGATATATACAAACTCCCAATGCTTACCGCCTCATCTGATTTTGTCGTCAGAAACAGTCGAAGAAGACTTTCTCTATTAATTACTATTATAATTGCTACTAAACTGCATACAGCAATCTGCAGAATAACAACTTTTTTCACCATTGCTCTGATTCTTTCTATATTTCCAGCCCCTATATTTTGTCCTGTAAATACAGATACCGATATTCCCAGAGAAACTACCACTTGTATGGCAATTGTATCTATCTTATTAGCAGCTGTATAAGCTGACATGGTTGTTTTTCCAAATGAATTTACCAGCCCCTGTATACACATGGCACCTAATGTTATTACCGAGCTTTGAAAAGCGGTGGGGATTCCCATTTTTAATATATTTTTATAATCTTTTTTTCTTGAGAGATTAAAAGTAACTCCCGAAAGCATAAGTTCTTTTCTTTTTATAATCATGTAGATCGTACATATTATCGCACTTATGAATTGAGATAATATTGTTGCATATGCTGCACCTTCAACTCCCATATTAAAAACTAGTATAAAAATGATATCCAGACCAACATTTAATAAAGATGAACATATAAGAACAACAAGCGGCATTATGTTTTTTCCCATACTTCTAACGATTGCCGACTCTGCATTGTATATAGAAAGGGCTGGAACTCCTATAAACATTATTTTCAGATAAGTTGTCGCATCACATAGAAGTTCGTCAGGTGTATTCATCAGCTTAAGTAACCAACCACTGAACATATAACCTGATACTCCTAAAATCACAGAAACCATGATTATAATGTTAAATAATCCAGAAACTGTACTACATATATCTTTTTCAGATTCTCGTCCATAATACTGTGCTATCAGAATCGATACACCATTTGTAAACCCCATGAGAAGAAAAATCAGCAGAGCAACCACACTCCCGGAAGCCCCCACCTCTGCCAATGCATCCGGACCAATAAAATTGCCTACTATTATTGCATCCGCAAAGCTGTAAATCTGTTGAAATATATTTCCTATAAGCAATGGTATCGCAAAACTAATTATTACATACAGTGGACTGCCATCAGTCATTGTTTTTTTCATTTTTTTGCCCTTATATTAATGTGATGTGTTTCAAAATTTTCTTTTGACACTTATGTCACGATATAATAAGCATCGATATCCAAAGTCTCAGATACCGATGCTTATCCTAAAGATACCTATAAAGAATTTTTATAATGATTATTTTCCACTGTACTGATCATTTACTTCATCAATTATTGCCTGACCACCCTGATCGAGCCACTGCTGTTTTGCTGCTTCAAGTCCATCCTTATCAATCTGGCCACAGATATATTGGGTACGAGCCTGTGTAATAATGTCATTAAGTGTTGAACCAAGATCAGCATAAGTTGCAGAATTCGCAAGATATGGAAGTGCAGGATTGAATACAGCCAAAGGCTCATTCTCTACATATACAGCAGCCTGTCTCGCTGTTCTTTCATTTTGTGCAGGAGCTGGTTCTATATCTCTTCTAGGAATATTTGGAATCATCTGATTAAGTCCAAGATAATTATTTGCGAGCGCTGTATCCTCAGTATCCAGGTCTACAAGATTACCATCTGCATCTTTCTCCCAGTTCACACCTTCAATACCATATTCGCACAAACGACGAATATCATTATCATTTATCTTATCCAACAAGGTAAGTGCTGCTTCAATCTTCTCAGGTGTATCACATGTTGATGCACTAAGTGTAAAATATCCATTATAACCTGATGTAGCCATTGTCTTTCCATTTACTGCACCAAGAAGATTCATTGATGCCGGTTCTTCTGGGTTCACTACTGACGGAGTAAATGAACTTTCATTTACGAAATAATCCCATATACGACGTCCTCCATCCATAACGTCTATATATACACCACTTTCACCTTTTTTGCATCCTTCTGACCATGAATCTGTTGTTCTTGATGTCCAGTCTGAAGGCATAAGACCATCTTCATAGCATTTCTTAATCCAATCAAGTGCTTCAATATATTCTGACTGCATATGTACTGGAACAAGCTTTCCATCAACATCAGCCCATCCATTACCACATCCAAACCAAGTCTGGATTATATCAAATGGTCCTGTATAAGATGTCATTTCCATACCGAAGGTATCATCTACTCCGTTTCCATCAGGATCTTCATAGGTGAATTTGTACATAAGATTGTACATATCCTCAGGTGTCTTAGGAGCCTCGGTTATTCCTACTTTCTCAGCCCAATCCTGTCTATATGAAACACCGTATCTTCCGATATCTCTTGTTCTTGGAATTGCTATAAGCGAACCATCTACAGTAAGGTTTTTAGCTACATTCTCATTAAGCTGTGATAGATTAGGATACTTTTCTGAATCCCAGATATAATCATTCAGATTAACAAATGCGCCAGCCTTTGCTGCACTCGCAACCTGTCCTGTCATTTCCCCTCCAAAGGTCATTACCATAGGCATAGTAGCAGGATTTGCAAGTGCAAGTGTTGTCTTCTCTTCCGCGACATCATTGAGCACCCACTCTATTTCTATGTCACATCCACAATAATCCTCCACATCATTCAGGATCTGTTCTGCATAATCACCTGTGTTAGATGCTCCAGCATTAAAGTCCAAAGTCATAAAAGTAACAGTCTCTCTAGCACTGGATTCTTCCTTAGATTTTTCAGTTTTATTGTCCTCAGCTGCTTCCTCTTCTTTTTCCGCTACTGTGCTACTAGTTGTTGTTGCTTCACCGTCAGCTGATGGCTTACTTCCGCATCCTGTAACACTTGTAAGCATTGATGCTGCGACCATCATCGCTGTAATGGCTTTTAAATTCTTTTTCTTCATCATACTCTCCTTCTTTTTTATATATTTTCATTCAGAACTACTCTGAATAAGATTCTTGTTAGCCTTTTACTGCCCCTACCATTACTCCTTTTGTAAAATATTTCTGTACAAATGGATAAACTATAAGAATCGGTATTGTTGCAATAACAGTACATGCCATCTTTACTGCTTTGTCAGGCGGAGCTCCGTATAGATCGTAATAATCCATAAGTGCATCAGATATTTGAGAAGTCAGTAGAATTACTGATCTAAGCTGTATCTGAACAGGAAACTTTTCCGGACTCTTCAGATATATCATTGAATTAAAATAGTCATTCCAAAATCCTACTCCATAGAAAAGTGAAATAGATGCAATTACAGGCTTTGAAAGAGGTAATACTATCTTCAAGAATATGCCAAGATCCGTACACCCATCTATATAAGCAGCCTCCTCAAGCTCCTTTGGAAGCCCCTGGAAAAACTTTTTGACTATAACCATGTTAAATGGACTAATGAGTGCAGGAAGAATAAGTGCCCAATATGTATCATACAGTCCATAAGCACAATAAACTATGTACGATGGAATCATACCTCCGCCAAATAACATGGTAACAATGACCAGATTCATTATCCAATTGCGCCCTTTAAAATCACTTCTGGATAATGGATATGCAAAGGTAAGTGTAAATACCATACAAAGTGTTGTCCCAAGAGCAGTTAATATGCATGAATTAAACAAACCTCTCAAAATGTTTACAGATCTAATAGCATATTTATAAGCATTTAAAGACCATACTGACGGTACAATGAAAAACGCTTTTTCTGTAAGCTCCTTTTCTGTTGCAAATGAACCAGCAATTATATACAGAAAAGGAAGCACAGTCGAAATAGCAATCAGTCCAAGTACAACATATATAAATACATCAGTAACTTTACTGCTCAAACTTCCAACTTTTTTTGATTTTTTTAAATCTTTGACCATTTCATTTCCTCCTCTAATACAAACCACTTTCGCCGAATTTTTTCGCTAATTTGTCAGATCCTAATACAAGAATCATTCCAACTATAGATTTGAACATTCCGGCAGCAGCCGAGAAGGAATATTGACCATTTTTAATACCACGGGTGTATATATATGTATCAAATACATCTGCCATATTCATATTCAGATCATTTCTCATAAGGAATATCTGCTCATAACCAGTATTAAGCAATCCACCGATACGCAGAATCAACATTGTAATTATTGTTGTCTTTATTGCCGGTATTGTGATGTATCGCATCAACTGCCAACGGTTCGCTCCATCTATTTTAGCTGCTTCATACATTTCCATATCTATTCCTGCAAGCGCAGCAAGGAATATAATGGTACCGTAACCTGTTTCTCTCCATATATCCTGTCCGACTATAAGTCCCCAGAATGTAGAATTTTTAGATAAAATATCAATTGTATTTCCCGTTAAACTTTTTATTATAATATTAAATATTCCATCTGTTACATTGAAAAGCTGATATGTAAGACTCGCAACTATTACCCATGAAACAAAATGTGGAATATAAACAAATGTCTGTATCGTTCTCTTGTATTTCTGGTGTTTAACTTCATTTAAAAATAACGCTAGTATTATAGGTGCAGGAAAATACAGCACAAGCTGAAGAATATTGATTCCCAACGTATTTCTCAACAGTCTGAAAAAATCCGGTGTCTGGAAAAATCTTTGAAACTGTAGAAAACCAACCCACGGACTATCTACAAGACCCTTGAATGGACTGTAATCCTTGAAAGCTATAACAAGTCCACCCATTGGAACATATCTGAATAGTATAAAATACAGTGCTCCTGGCAGAAGTAACAGATATAGCCATTTATGTCTTTTCATATAATGTAATGTACTTTGCTTATTAATTGTAATCACGCTGCCATCTGACAGCTTATATTCACCCTTCTTCTTAGTCTTACTTTTATTCATTTTAAAATCTCCTGATACATTATTCTTTTGTCACTATGCCAAAAAGGTTTTTTCCCCTGGTCTGCATTTATATATGCTGCGATCAGCTTCTATCCAAATATCATATGCTGTTGGATTGAACACAAAATCCCCATCTACCGATACCCTTATATCTGAAGCAGACTTCATATAGTCATATATTTCAATGTTTGTTGCATACCAGATATCATCACATCCACCCATTTGTTCGCAGAAGCGTTCGATTACATCCCAATTATCTCTATCTGTAAATTCGTAACTATGCCCCCACACATACATCAAATAAAGATATTGGGTTTTATATAGACTCTTGAACTTTTCACCAAGCTCTGTAAGATGAGTATTATTGTGATGCGCAGTAGGATTCCACATCATGTAGTCATCAGGCATTGCAAATTCCAAAGTACTGTTTACAGTTCTTCCATAACAGATTCCTGCAAAAGGAAGCATTTTCGTAATCCTTCTATTTACTGATCCATTGGGATAAGCCAAACCTCTGACAGTGTATCCAACAGCTCTCTCAAGTTGTCGTCTGTTTTCCAACACCTGAAGCAGGTTCTGTTCATCAGGACATCTTCCGATGGTAGGATGCTTTGCCGTATGACAGGCAACTTCATGGCCTTTATATAATTCTGCGATTTCACTGATATCTATTCTTTCATTACCGCTAATCATCGAGTTCAGATTAAAGGTTCCTTTTATACCATATTTATTGAAAATTTCTACAAGCTTCCTGTCCTCTATTCGACCATCATCATAACTCATCGTAAGAGCCTTGTATTTTCCCCCAGGAAAGCATGTATATATAACTCTCAGCTGATCATTCATCATTTTCACCCCTTTCATAATCAAGAGGTACTTTTGAAAAATCCATATCTGATGCGTAATAGTAGCTTGTATAACAGGTCTGATTATAGCAATTATTCTGCCATGCTATTCCGGTACGATACATAATGTCATCCATTGGTGTATATAGCTTATGTTTGGTGATGTCCGCATTAGTATATATTCTGAACGCACTATCGTCCTCAAGTCTAAGAATTATATCTTCTCTAAAATCACCAAATATACTTGCAACTAGACAAGGATTACCTTTAGTTCCGTTATTAACAAGGGTTCCTTCCGGATTAAGCATTATTCCATGATATGGATCATTAATAACACCTCTTCTTATATCTTTAGCCAGATAATTTGACCAGTCAGTAACCTGTGTAGTAAGGTCTGCAGCCCATCGAATTGCCTGATTGGTTGATGGAGCTTCTATCGGAAGAATTCTTCCCTTACAGTCATATACATCATTTACCCACACCTGTAGTCCTCTGGTTCCAGGATCAATATCACCAATCATGCATCTACCAAGATCACATTCTGCATATACTCCGAATCTTCCGATTACATTTCCCTCTTCATCATATTGTGGTAAAACTTCACCAGTTGCTGCGTCTCTAAGCGCATATCCAAAAGGTGCATTTTCAGCTCCTTCAAAGACATTAAATATCTGCAATCCTTCTCTATCAGGATCAATCTTGGCAACATGCATTGAATCCCCATGTCCCATCTTGGCTCTTCTTCCATCCGGAAGATGATCATAACTGCTATAAAGAAGACTTCCATCATCATCTATACATGCAGCTCCATATATTATTTCCTGTTTTCCGTCACCATCCACATCTGCAGTAGCAAGACTGTGATTTCCTTGTCCTGCAAGAGTTCCATATACTGGATCATCTCCTTCATTAAGATGTGGCAGACAATTAAATGGATTATTCATAGGAACATAACCCGAGTCCACATCCCATACTTTTTCAAACTTTCCCGCCCGGATATTATATGCAGCAAGAGTAGTTCTTGTATAATAGCCTCTGCACATTATTACGGAAGGTCTTTTACCATCCAGATATGCAACGCCTGCCAGAAATCTGTCAACTCTGTTACATGGTTCAATGTTATTCATTGAATAATCTCCCCACATAAGTCCATCGTCATCTCTTGGAAATGGATAATCTATCGTATCCAATTCCTCACCCTTACCAGAAAATACTGTCAAATATTCAGGACCTTCGTATATGAAACCTTCAAATTCTCTAAGCTTATTTTTTTTGCTCCTTGATGGAGCATATACATCCAGAAAATAATCAACCAGCTCAGATGCATCATTTTTATTTAATGGATAACTGTAACGTTGTTCTATATTGAAGCATTTCTCAAGAGTTGCTGGCCACCTGCCATTTTTTACTTCAGAATGTTCCGTCCAATTCATAAACAT
The DNA here is from genome assembly GCA_024687845.1 of Eubacterium sp. The sequence continues at coordinate 1,611 of JAILEL010000197.1, read as the reverse complement.
CTCTATCAGATGTTTTCGATAATCTTCTGCGGAACACACATAATTATCATTATCAGTAACACCATTTTTCCTATCACGTTCTGGAATAGTCACGTATTTTTCAGAGATAACTTTTCCATTTTCATATATTGTCATATGAGTTCCCGGAGCAGTTTTTACTACCATTTCTGCAGAGCCATCACCATCAAAATCATATACCATGAACTGTGTATAATGCGCACCTGCTCTGATATTAGGCCCCATATCAAGTCTCCAGAGCAGTTCACCATCTAGTGTGTAACAATCTATAATGCAATTTCCGGTATATCCCTTTATAGATACATCCTGTGAATTTGATGGATCCCATTTCAGAATATATTCATACTCACCATCATTATTCACATCAGCAATACTCATATCATTTATATGATATTCAAAACTTTTTCCATCTCTTGTAACGCCACCTTCAGGTCTATTTACTTTTACGTCAATATAATTAGAACCACTGGACCATGCTTTTACTGGTTTACATAATCCATCTGCTCGCATACCCCGGGATACCCTCGATATTGGCTCTACTGAATATTCATCAGTCACCTTTCCATTCTGATCCAGATAATTTGTACTATCTGTAACTACTGCTATGATTTTTCCATTTCTGTAGATATTAAAATCTTCCCCAGTCAAACCGGTGTCGTTATAGCCTGTAACTTCTCTTTTGAACAATCTCCACGCAAGAAATATTCCAGTATCCTTTTTTACAGCTATCAGTCCCCTGTTCATATCCTCTCTTTGCTCAGTCATTCGTTATTCCCCCTCTACTATTTTTTTCGCTTTCTCCAGCAAATCGAATTTTTTATTGAAAAATCCAGAAAAAACATACAAAGTAAAGCTTTTAGATATAAGCCAGATAAGCCAGCACCACCTGATATTCTGATAACAAAACCAGTAGGTAACTACCTCCAAAAGAAGGCCTATAAGTATCCAGCCTGCATTTGCCATGGCAAAAAAAGCTACACTTTTTATAATTTCAATAACCCGTAGGTCATATCTTGCAAAAAATGGGAATATACAGAAACATATCATTAAAAAAAGAATTGAAATGATTGTGAAACTAATCATGACAGGCAACGGAACAGAACCTTTTTCTGAACTTCTTATCATCAGCCAGCTCATCAGAAAAGACAAACCTATTATCTCGCACAGTACAGATAACACTGTTCCAGTAGGAAGATTCTCCTTAAAAGCTTTAAGAAACGGCTTAAGCACAGTCGGTTCTTCTCTTCTATGGAACTTCATCGCTACATAATATTTTGCTGATACAGCTGTTCCTGCTGTTATAAGTGGTAAGGAAAAAATTAAGCTTAAAATGTTCAATATTGCATAATCAGTAATTCTACTGATTTTCTCAAGCATATCATTGTCAAATTGAAATATCTTCATATTTATAACCCCGCGTATATTAATACATGCCCCATCACTAACATACATTTAAAATTATAAATTATATCCCTCTATTTTTCTCTGTAATATCATGATATTTCTTTGCAAATTCAACCATTTATATTTCAAAGATTATGTGATATAATTAAGCATATGAATTAGTTTTGCGAGGTAATAAATAAAGATTTA
>JAILEL010000184.1 GCA_024687845.1 Eubacterium sp. | reverse complement strand
ATTCAGTGGGTAAGCCGCTTGAAATAGATAATGCTTGTAGTAAAAGTCTTGACGAGATAGAAAAAGATGCTGTAGATCTGCTGACAAATGAATTTAAATTAAAGGGTTATGTTAGTGTGACTACAAAACCGGATATTTATGTGAAAAATAACCATGACGATATATCAAGTTTTATGTCTGATTCGGTGGTAGTAATCGGCTCTTATACCAGATTCGACAAAGGACCATCGATGCTGATGTTTTCTGATTCTGACTATATCAGTACGATTAAGACTGGATGCGGTAGTGATGGTGTTGCATACAGCGTTTTGGCTGAACAGGAAGATCTATATACAGAATATAAAAAGAATCATGATACAAGTATATATGAATACATAAGCAGTGAATCAAATGTGATAAATAGTGCGATTAAAGAAACGAATTTTACTGCAGATGGTTATGCAGTTTATCTCGATCCAGGATATTGTGATATTTACGAAAATTCGTATGCATTAGAACCTTGCTCATCTAATAGTGGAATAATTAAATATACTAGTAAAGGTATCTATGGCGTTGACCTTAAAATCATGGATGAGATAACGGATGTGGTTGAGAATGTAAAACTGCTTGAGTTTGATAAAGTTCTCGAAAGCGTGAAGGCTGAACTTCCTGAGAAGTTTGATGCTGCCGAGTTCAATAAACCAAGAACAGTAACAATTCAATCATTTAGTTTGTCATATTATTCTTATAGAGAAGATGAGAATTCAGATACATTTTCCAGTATTCCTGTATGGGAAATGTTTATAATGGGAGATGTTACCAGTTCTACTGGATCCAACATGGGCGTGGTATATGTAAATGCCATGGATGGATCAATTATGGACATACATAATTGGGGGTTTTAATAAGAAGTGAAGGTTGTGAGACGAAAGTATAATTATAGTAGGCGAAAGGGTTCTGCCAGAAAAGTTCTGGCAGGACTTCTTGTGCCTGCTATTTTTATGTTAACTTCTTGCGGGAATTCTGATATGGATCCGCTGGCTCCTCCAGTGGAAATATCCAATAATATCCAGGAAAGAGAAACGGCTACAGTAGAAAGAGGAAATCTTACTCCGACCTTCAAGCAGGATATTGAACTTTCAGGCTTTAACGAAGTAAGCTACAGTCTTCTTCAGGAAAAGGTAACTGAGATGGAGATGATGTATGATGTAAAGTTTGAAGGCCTTAATGTTTCTGAGGGGGATAGGGTCAGCGAAGGAGATACGCTTCTGACATTTTCTTCTAAAATATTAGATGAAAAGAGTGAAACCTGGGAATCCTCTAAGAGTAATGATTATATCAGAAAAGAACATTATCTGAACCTGCAGGCTCTGGATGGTTATAGTGATTATTATGATGAAATAGTTGAACTGAATGAAAATATAAATCTTGCAGATCAATATATATCGGATGTAAATGAAACCTATAACAATATAAATATTGTGGCAACTTCAGCAGGAGTGGTAAGCCAGATAAATGAATCAGTAAAGAACGGATCTTTAGTTGTTGGTGCACCTATAATAAAGGTGGTTTCTGATGATGGCTACTATATCCTGGATAAATCTGAAAGGCCAAATATGGAAAAATCTGTTGGGGCGCTGACAGCAGCAGATATGGATTTTAAGGTCGGCGACAGATTCAAAGCAAAGTATGCGATGAATGAATATGAGGTTGAAGTAATAGATGACCCGACTGTATCGGCCAGTTCAGGAAATGCATCGTCTTCTGATAAGGTATATTTTAAGCTGGTAAATGATGAGAGTCTGAAGGAAAAAACACTGACCATCAGTAAGGAGCTTCCAGAGATTAAAAATACCTGCTATGTAGATAGGCGTGCAATCATCATATATAACGATGAAACCTATGTATATAAGGTTATGGAAGATGGACTCCGTAAGGCTGTAAAGGTTACAGTAGGTGAACAGGTTGGTACGGATATAGTTATTAAGGACGGCCTTGAGGAAGGCGATATAGTCTCAATTCCGGATGATTGATATAGAAGTGAGCTGTTAGAATAGGAGCTTTCACTAATGAAGATAACAAAAAACAGAAAACTGAATAAATTTATAACCTGCAGAGTCGCTGTTATCCTCATTATGGCTCAGCTGATTCTTTTGATGGGAAGCTTTACCGGATGCGGAAGTAATGTGGCTGATGTTCCTGAATTAAAGGAACCTGTTTCGACAGTTGATCCATTTCGCCCAGTTAAAAAGAGAACTGTAGGAAAGGTCTCGTACTATAAAGGACAGGTTGTTCCGACGGATCATCCTGTATTTGCGACTAAGGGAGTTAATCTTTCTGAAATAAAGGTTGGAGTCGGAGATTATGTAAGCGAAGGAGATGTTGTTGCTGTTTGCTCAACTAAAGCTAAGGAAGAACAGATTACGAGCATTCAGAATGATATTGAATCTCTGACAAGGCAGAGAGAAAATACCAAGAACGTATCTGATGAAACTCTGAAGAAGCTGGACTTTGAGAAGAAGATTGAGGAATATCTTGAAAATACAGAGGGGATAAATCAGAAAACCAAGGATATTCTTATTGAACAGGAAAATCAGAGATTTAATCTGGCAGTTATAGACAATCAACTGAGTGAGAAAAGATCAGCCCTTGCAAAGCTTGAGGAAAAAACTGAGAATTACACATTTACTGCTCCATGCTCAGGAAAAGTAACATTTGTTAAGGATGTTTCAAAATCAAATGCGATTGAGGCTTATGAGAACATAGTTGTTATTTCTGATATGAACGATCTTTACATAGAGACAGATGAAATCAACCTTGAGAGATTCGGCAAAGAAAACTATATAAGTAAATGGACTTATATAGATGGAAAGCGGATGGATATTGTTGAGCATGATTATTCCAACGAAGAAATATCTTATGCTGCCTCTGTAAAAAAGAACCCACCTATGGCATTTGATGTTCCGGGCGCTTCTCTCACACTTGGTGTCGATATTATGATTTGTTGTATGACTACAGATTCGACTCCAAAGATAGTTGTAGGAAATGATTCAATTAATTTTGATAATGGTGACTACTTTGTTTATATAAAGAAAGCTCAGGGCGAAAATGAAAAGCGCATCATAGAGCTGGGAGAAACTGATGGTCTTTATACAGAGGTGAAGTCAGGATTATCTGAAGGTGAGCTTGTATTTTATCAAAATACGGTTCTTATTCCAAAGGAATATAAGACTGAAGTAGCTTCCCTTGGGGATTACAGAGAAGAAAGCAATACAGATGTAGTCTCAATGGCATATCCTTACAATAAAATATATACAGCAGAAGTTGGCGGAACTTATAGAAAAATTCAGGATGTTGGTAATGCATCCGGTGGAGATGCTCTTTTCTCAATAGAGTCTTCAGTAGGACTGGCAGAACTTCAGGAAGTGAGAGATTCTATTGAAAGTCTGGATAATGAAAGAACGAAGGCTGCAAGAGAGTATCAATATAAGAAAAATGAAATCGAGGATGATCTTAAGGGTGCTGATCTGTTCGGCCCTAAGGATATGGCGACGGATACAGATGCTGTCAGAAAGACTCTTTATCATGCAGAAATTAAAGAGTGCGAGCTGAATATTCTGGAGTATCAGGAAGATTATGAGCGCAGGGAATATGCGGCTAAGCGAGCTATAAAAGAGGCTGATTACGAAAAACTTAAAAAAGGAACTGAAAAGGGAGACGGACGGTCTGATTATGTGGAGTATTCCGATGACAGAGGATATGTTAATTTCCTGCCTTATTCAGATAAAATGGCCGTAGAAAAGGATTCCTTTGTTCTGACTGAACAAGTTCGCGGAAATGATAATGGTAAAACAAAACTGATGGTATATATGAAACAAGATGCCCTTAGTAATCCTACAAATGCAAAGATTGGTGAAAAGGTAACTCTGAGACAGGAAGATAAGGTCTGGACAGGTACCTGTATTGGAATGAATGGAAATCTTTCCAGATACTGCCTCTTTACAAGAGATGGAAGACCGCGGATTACATATTCAAAACCATTTGAAAAGAATATTCAGTACCAGTTTTATCTGGAAATGGATTCTGAAGTAAGCGAAATGGATCTGGTTAAGTCCAGCATTACATTTAATGGATGCGATATAAGAGATGTTGTAGTGATTCCTGCTTCTGCACTTAAAACAGAAATAGCTGCGCTGAGTAAGGAGTCGAAATATTTTGTCTGGAAAGTTGAAAACGAAGAAATAGTTAAAGAGTATGTTGAGGTATATAATCCTAATGCCCCAACGTCTGTCAAATACATTTTGAATGGAGTAGAACCTGGAGATATCGTACTGAAATAAATGTCTCAGGAGAGAAAGCTATGCTAAGATACATAATCACTAAAATTATAAATAAATATAAGCTGTATCTTTGTCTGTTGATTGGTATTGTTTCAATCATCATGATATTTGCTATGATTATGATGTTTCGTGATGGTTCCCGTGCGAAGCTTATTCAGCGTGGCTTTACGAGTTATCAGGAAAAAACTCACAAATTTCCGATGGTTCTGTATAGAGCGGGAGCATTAACGCTGAAGGAAATCGAAGATATTCCCGCTGAACAAAAAACGACAGATTATATTTCTGATGATATTAAGGCTTATGAAGAATCCTGGAAAAAATATATAGATCTTCCGATTGTCAATACTGAAAGACTTGTGACCTATAGAAATGTTAAAGCTGATTATTCATATGGAACAGAAGGAAATGTAGATATTGGTTATCTTGAGGAAGGCCTTGGCGGTTCAGGGGCTGACATTTCAGAGCATTACAACGTTGTTTCAGGAGTTGATCTCTACGGGGATGTTTCAAAGTATTCAGAAACAGGTTGTGAGATACCTTCAAATGCAATTCCTTGTCTTGTGAGTCAGGAAACGGCTAATGTTCTTGATCTGGTACCTGGCGAGGTTCTATCTTTCTATAAATTGAATATTGGATATGATGAGTCGGATAAACCACATTTCATTTTATATATTAGTGGAATTATTACTGAAAAACAGGATGATTATTTCTGGCATGCACCTCTTTCTGAGAGTGGCAATTTGCTTATAGTAGATAAGAAAGATTTTGAAAATATTGTAAAGAAACATCCTAAACAGCTTACCTATGATCTTTATATGTCCTTTGATTACAGATATATAGGTACTAACCGTATATATGATATTGAAAGTATTTTATATCAGTTCACCCAAATGGACGAAAACCTGACAGAGGAGATTACTCCTATCGTTAGGGAATATAGAAAAAACAGCAAATCTGTTGAGCAGATGCTTTATGTTATTGTTCTTCCTTTAATTGTTTTAGTTCTGATATTTATCGGAATGATTGCATTTAGAATAATTGATTCTGAAAATGGTGAGCTGTCTACGCTTAAAAACAGAGGACTCAGCAAAGGACGACTTATCGGTCTCTATGTTATCCAGTCCTTCATTCTGGCTGGGGTGAGCCTTCCGATAGGACTTGGAGCGGGATTCATATTTGGTAAGCTGGTGGCCGGTGTTACTGACTTCATGGGCTTTGAATTTGGAGCTTCCGGAATAAGCGTGAGAGATTACAGATTTAATGTAATGATGATCGCTTCTGGAGCTGTGGGTGCTCTGCTGGCTGTAATTGTAATGCTGCTTCCTGTTCTGCTTTATTTTAGAAAGGTTAAGAACAAAAGAAAGAGTGCTTCAATCCCTGTCTGGGAAAAGTATTTTATCGATGTCGCTCTTCTCGGGGTATCTATATATCTGCTCTATAATTATAATAAGCAGATAGGTACACTTTCGAAGGGAGTTCTGAATGGAGAAGGAATAGATCCGATCATTTTCATCAATTCGACCCTGTTCCTTTTTGCTTGTGGAATGCTGATGCTTAGAATTATTTTCTATGTGGTAAAGCTTATCTATAAGATTGGTGCGAAGCAGTTTAAGCCAGTAACTTATGCAGGAATTCTGCAGATAATGCGTACCAGAAAAGCGTCAGGTGTCATCTCCATTTTCCTTGTAATGACTGTAGCTATGAGCCTTTTCAATGCTAATATGGCCAGAACAATTAATGGAAATAAGGTTGAAAGGCTTAAATATAACTGTGGTACTGATATTAGAATAAAGGAACACTGGAATGCGGTTATTGTTGGACCACCTGGAGACAGAAGATGGAAATACAATGAACTGGATTTTGATCCATATCTGAAACTGAAAAATAATGGTACATTTTCCTCTGTTACCAAGGTTCTTGTGAGCGACAGAGCAACTCTTAAGGTTAAGGGTAAAGAAACGCCAAATGTAACTCTTATGGGGATTCATACCAGGGAATTCGGCGAGACCGCTGAACTTCGAGATGGTATTACTAAGGAACACTGGTATAATTATCTGAATGCGCTTGCAGTTGAGACTGAAGGTGTTATTATTTCAAAAAATCTGGCCGACCTTTTTGATCTTAAGATAGGTGATAAGATTCAGTGTGATATGTATCCGCCTAAACAGACTGATATAAAGACCTCCTATGCAAGTACTGATTTTAAGGTGGTTGCAATAACGGATTCGTGGCCGGGCTATACAAAATATAAATATGAGAATAGCGAAACTGATGAAACTCAGAAAATAGTTGAAAAAGAAAACTATCTTGCAGTTATAAATTATGGAAATGCGACAAGCCATTTCAGTATGCTTCCGTATGAAGTCTGGGCAAAGGCACCAGATGGAGTTAAGGTTCCTGAAGGAATGGAATTAAAGAACGGGGATGGAAGTACAGTTTCAGGAAGAGAAGCAGATATTGTCGAGGCAATGCTGAAGGAAGTCTACGAAAATGATGAACGTTATGTTGATGATATCATTTCCTGGAGAGATGATGTGAAGGATGAAAAGGCATCCGCAATTCTTCAGATAACAAATGGTCTTTTCACGGCTGATTTCCTTATAGCGCTTCTTCTTTGCATCATAGGCTATATGATCTACTGGATAACATCAATCCGAGATAGAGAGCTGCTCTTTGGTATCTACAGAGCGATGGGTATCAGCAGAAACGAGATTAACAATATGCTTGGAATGGAACAGGGCTTCCTGTCGCTGATGTCAATATTTGCGGGTGTGCTTGCAGGAACACTGGCATCAAAATTCTTTGTAAAGGTATTTGCAGCGGTCTATCTTCCAGAAAAACATAACATTGCAGTATTTACAAGCTCTTATGGTGGAGACCTGATCAAACTTGGTTTGGTGCTTCTCCTGGTAGTAGTTGTCTGCATATTCTGGATTAGAAAAATAGTAAAAGGTCTCAATATAACTGAAGCCCTGAAACTGGGTGATGATTGATAAATACGATATATAAAGGTGCTGATTTATGAGAATATATATGGACGATAAAAAACAAAATAATGATGACAGCACTACGAATGATACATTAAACACTGCACCATCAGTTTCTTCGGAAAATATATTAACAGCCCGAGATGTGGTTAAGGCTTATCCACTTGGAAGTGGTGAAACACTTACAGTACTGGATCACGTGAACTATGACTTCCCAAGAGGGAGGCTAATTATGCTGATGGGCCGTTCGGGTTCTGGTAAGACAACATTTATGAATCTTCTCAGCACCCTGGATGATGTGACCTCGGGTGATATATATTACAATCCGGGGACCGGTGATAGCTTGGAAGGCTTTGACGAAGCTGATGAAAATGTATATGATTCTGACAGACTCAGCTTTGAGAGTAAGGGATATGATAAGAGAGGAATACTTTCATATTCCCAGATGAGTATGCAGGAGAAGGAAAAATTCAGACGCTATAAAGTAGGATTTGTTTTTCAGTCAGTTGCTCTTATTCCTGTTATGACAGCTTATGAGAATGTTGATTTCGGACTTCGAACAGCTGGCATTAAGAAAAATAGAGATGAGAGAATTCAGGAAGTGCTGGAGAAAGTAGGATTGGCTGACAGAGCTAAGCATTTTCCAGGAGAGCTTTCCGGAGGAGAACGTCAGCGTATAGCAATCGCAAGAGCCATGGCACATAAGCCTTCGATTCTTTTTGCGGATGAGCCAACAGGAGCTCTTGATACAACAACAGGAATCTATATTGCTGAACTGTTCAAAAAGATGACCAGAACAGAGAACCTGACTGTTATAATGACGACCCATGACATCCGTCTCTCTGAGCTGGCAGATGTTCTGATTCAGTTATAGTATTTATGGCATTTATGTCTGTTCAGGAAAGAATATTATGAAATTATTTGGAAAAAAGAAAACTGAAGAAACGAATATTGTACCTCAGAATATAGCGGAAGCAAACCCTGGAGTAACCTCTGAAGCAACCACTGAAGCAGCTGATGCTAATTTATCAGATGATGCTGATTCGGCAGCTGATGGCTCGACCGATAAGAAAAAGGCTGATGAGAATGCTCCTTATATAAAATGCGACAGCCTGGTGCGAATCTTCAAATCTGAAGGTATTGAGGTTATGGCTTTGCAGGGACTTGATCTTGAGGTTCAGAGAGGGGAGCTTACCGCAATTATAGGTAAATCCGGAAGTGGCAAATCCACTCTGCTTAATCTTCTAGGTGCTTTGGATAAACCAAGTGCAGGCTTTGTTGCTTATGACGGCGTTAATATTGCTGAATTAAGCGAAAAAGAGCTGGCAAAGTTCCGTAATGAACACATCGGTTTTGTGTGGCAGAAAAACACAGATAACCTGCTTAATTATCTTACGGTTGTAGAAAATGTTGAGATGCCACTGCTTTTCTCTGATATGAGTAAAAAGGAGAAACATGACCGTGCTATGAAGATGCTTGAGGCGGTTGGACTTGCTCATAAGGAAAAGAATTTCCCGATGCAGTTATCAGGTGGTGAGCAGCAGAGAGTTGCAATAGCAACTGCTCTTGTAAATGAACCGGAGCTTCTTCTGATGGATGAGCCAACTGGAGCGGTTGATAGAAAAACGTCTATCATGCTTCAGGATCTCTTCAGAGAAATCAACAGAAGCCTGGGAGTAACCATAATCATAGTTACTCACGATATCAGTCTTGCAGACAGAGTAGACAGAGTTGTAATGATTTCAGATGGTAAGATAAGCTCTGAAAGAATTCTTAAGGAAGAATATAAGAGGAAGATAGAAGCTGGAGAGACGCTATTGAAGGAGGGACCTGATGGTGCTTTAGCGAAGCCACAGAATGGACTGGGAGCAGGAACCGGAGTTGCGTCTACAGAGGCAGATTCCCATGAAGAATTCTCGATTCTTGATAAAGCAGGTCGTGTAAGACTATCCGCAGAAATGAGAGAAGCCGTTGGAATAGATTCTAATCGTGTTAAGATTGACATAGTTGATGGTAAGATAGTCATATCAAAAGAATAGTAATGGATTAAATGTCAGGTATCAGTTGTCAGTAAAGACAACGGATATCTGACATTAGTTTTCTATAGAGTTTTACATATAGCGTTTTATAGATAAAATGTATGTTGACACTTTAATATAATGTGATATTATCGTTAAAGCGCGTGATATGGCCGTAAGAAGTAGATATTAGCTTTATAAAAGATAGGACTGGATAATGTTTTCGTTAATTAAAAAAAGATATATAGGAGATAAAGAATTTTATAAGAGACTCATGATGATTGCCCTTCCGATTATGGTGCAGAATGGTATGTCTAATTTCGTGAGTCTTCTTGATAATATAATGGTAGGTCAGCTGGGTACTGAACAAATGTCAGGTGTTGCGATAGTGAACCAGCTTATTTTCGTATTCTATCTTCTGATGTTTGGTGGCTTGTCAGGTGTTGGAATTTATACGGCACAGTATTTTGGAAATAAGGATGATGAGGGAATCCGTCATACCTTCAGATATAAGATATGGCTGGGATTCATAGTAATGGTAATTGTGATCCTTGTGCTGTTATTCAAGGGAGATATTCTTGTCGGAATGTATCTGAACAGCTCTGTAGAAGGTGGAAATCTGGAGGCTACAAGACTTTACGGCCTTCAATATATGGGAATAATACTGTTTATGCTTCCGGCCGTTTACATTACTCAGGTACACTGCAGTACCCTAAGAGAGTGTGGACAGACCAGAGTGCCTATGGTGGCTGGTGTTGTTGCTGTGTTTTCTAACCTTGTACTGGATTATATTCTTATTTTCGGTAAGCTGGGGCTTCCGGCTCTTGGCGTAAGAGGAGCGGCTCTTGCAACTGTTCTTGCAAGATTTATCGAAATGTCGATAGTTGTCATATGGTGTATCCGTAACAGAAATACTTATACCTTCTTTAAAGGAATCGTTAAAACCATCAAGGTTCCGCTTCCGCTTGTCTGGAAATATTTCACCACCGGTATGCCTCTCCTTCTAAATGAGGGACTCTGGTCAATCGGAATAGTTATGCTGAATCAGGCATATTCGCTTCGTGGCCTTAATGTTGTTGCAGGTCAGAATATTGCCAGCACCATAAATAATCTGTTCAACATAGTATTTATTGCCATGGGAGATGCAGTGGCTATAATAATCGGTCAGTACCTGGGTGCAGGAGAGATGGAAAAGGCAAAGGAGGAAGACAGAAAAATTATTGCATTTGCGATGTTTAGTTCGGCTATTATCGGACTTGTCATGCTCAGTGCTGCGAGTCTTTTTCCTCAGCTTTATAAGACAAATGACATGGCGCGGCTGGTTGCAACACATTTCATAATGGTTCAGGCTATAGTGATGCCTAAGGATGCATTTCTTCATACAACGTATTTTACAATCCGTGCAGGAGGTAAGACTATTATTACTTTCTTTTTCGACAGCTTCTTCATGCTGGCAGTAAGCGTACCGGTGGCAAATCTACTTGTAAGATTCACAGATCTTGGCCCTGCTACGATCTTTGCAATGGTACATATGGCCGACCTGATTAAGTGCCTGGTGGGTCTGATTCTCATCAAAAAGGGTGTGTGGCTGCAAAACATAGTGAATAGTAACTGAATAGCGATTGAAACGTTTAACGATATACCTTTTTTCTTTAATTTTACCTTGATATATGATAAAATAAAGAGTACGTGATTTTGAGTCCTGAATGACTCGTACTGGAGGCTCTTTGAATGAAAGGCAATGTACTTGACCTTGTAAGTCATTTATACAATTCAATAACGATTTTAAACTTTGGAGCGCTTTTTACCGACGGCACACCTCAGTTTGTAACTCCGGCTGAACCTGAATGTGGGGATACGGTTACTATACGTTTCAGAACAGCAAGAAATAATGTGGATGGTGTTGATCTGATAATGGGAGAAACACATTTTCCTATGAAAATGAGTGACCATAACAGTATATTTGATTATTATTCTGTTCAGATTCCTAATGTTCAGGGAAAACTCAGATATTATTTTGAAGTATATTCTGACAGGCTTACGGTTATTTATAACAGGCTGGGTGTACTCAGGGAAGTCAATCATGATTATGACTTCCAGATTGTTCCGGGATTCAAAACCCCGGACTGGGCAAAGGGCGCTGTTTTTTATCAGATATATGTAGACAGATTCTGTAATGGGGACAAGTCAAATGATGTCCTTACCGGAGAATATGCTTATCTTGGTAAGCATGTAACGAGAATTGAAAACTGGGATAAGCTGCCTGACAACATGGATGTCAGCAACTTCTATGGAGGCGACCTTCAGGGAGTTATGGATAAGCTGGATTATCTTAAGGACCTTGGTGTAGAAGCAATATATCTAAACCCTATATTTGTATCTCCGTCAAATCATAAATACGATATTCAGGATTATGATTATGTCGATCCTCACTATGGAAGGATTGTTAAGGATGAAGGAAACCTTCTATGGGAAGGCAATAATGATAATACCCAGGCTACTCGTTACATAACCAGAGTTACAGATAAGGAAAATCTTGAAGCCTCCAACCAGTTATTTGCAGAGCTAGTTGAAGCTGCTCACCAGAGGGGGATAAAGGTTATACTCGATGGCGTTTTCAATCACTGTGGCTCCTTTAATAAGTGGCTCGACAGAGAATGCATTTACGATAAGAATCCTGACTATGAGAAAGGGGCATACATCACAAAGGACAGCCCATATCACTCATTTTTCAGATTCAATGAGCATGATAAATGGCCTTATAATGGGACATACAATGGCTGGTGGGGTCATGACACCTTACCGAAGCTTAATTACGAGGAATCCCAGATGCTTCATGATTATATAATGAGGATTGGAAAAAAATGGGTTTCACCTCCATATAATGCTGATGGCTGGCGTCTTGATGTGGCGGCAGATCTTGGTTATTCGGAGGAATATAATCATAGATTCTGGCGTGATTTCAGACAGACTGTCAAGGAAGCTAATCCGGAAGCTATCATTCTTGCTGAGCATTACGGCAATCCCCGCTCCTGGCTCGAAGGTGATGAATGGGATACAATAATGAATTACGGAGCATTTATGGAGCCGATTACATGGTTCCTTACAGGACTTGAAAAGCATAGCGATGAGTTCCGTGGAGACTATCTTGGAAATGCAGATGTTTTCAAGGGAAGCATAAGGAATTATATGTCATACATGATGTACAATTCTCTGTATGTTTCAATGAATGAGCTCTCAAATCATGACCATTCAAGATTCTTAACAAGAACAAATCACAGAGTAGGACGTATTCATACCCTTGGGCCAGAGGCTGCAAATGAGAACATCAACAAGGGGATTATGCGCGAAGCTGTGGTATTTCAGATGACCTGGCCGGGTGCACCAACTATCTATTATGGAGATGAGGCTGGTGTATGTGGATGGACAGATCCTGATTCCAGACGAACCTATCCATGGGGACATGAAGACAAGGAGCTTATTCGATTCCATAAGGATATTATTAAGATTCATAACAAATATAATGTGCTCCGAACTGGTTCCCTTAAGTTTTTATACGGAGATTACAGAGTTATATCCTACGGAAGATTCGACTATGACCAGGCAGTGGCAGTTGTAATCAATAATGATTTCGTAGATAGAGAGATCAAGCTTCATGTAAGGGAGCTTGGCATTCTGAATAATAAAACGATGAAGAGAGTAATGCAGACCTCAGAAGTTGGATATACGACTGAAAGAGAAATTGTTCAGGTGCAGAATAATGTACTTAAAGTAACTGTTCCAAAATGCTCTGCATCAATTTATGTAGGTAAAATAAGTAAAACAAAGCCAACTATAACACAGGAATAAACATGGAGACCAATAGACATGGCCGATTTTATATTACATTCTGAATATTCCCCTACGGGTGATCAGCCTGAGGCTATAGATTATCTGGTAAAGAATTATCAGGCGGGAAAGAAAAGACAGACACTGCTTGGAGTTACCGGTTCTGGTAAAACCTTTACCATGGCAAATGTTATCAAGGCCCTGGGAAAGAAGACCCTTATTATGTCTCATAATAAGACTCTTGCGGCACAGCTCTATGGTGAAATGAAAGCATTTTTTCCTGAAAATGCAGTTGAATATTTTGTTTCATACTATGATTATTATCAGCCGGAGGCTTACGTTCCGTCTACTGATACCTACATAGCTAAGGACTCTTCTGTTAATGACGAGATAGATATGCTGAGGCACAGCGCAACCTCTGCGCTTATAGAACGGGATGATGTTATAGTTGTTTCTTCAGTTTCATGTATCTATGGCATTGGTAATCCTGAAGATTATAAATCTATGATGCTGGGACTTCGTCCGGGAATGGCGCTGGACAGGGACGTACTTATCAGAGAACTGATAGATATGCAATACACCAGAAATGAGATGGATTTTAAGAGAAGCACCTTCCGGGTAAAGGGAGACGTGGTTGACATAATTCCTGCAAACAAGGATGGTGAGGCTGTCAGAATAGAGTTTTTTGGAGATGAGATTGACAGACTTTCTGAATTTGATCCACTTACAGGAGAGATTAAGAGAGACATTACATTTACCTGCATATTCCCTGCATCATATTATGTTATAGCTCCGAATAAGCTTGAGGCAGCTTTGAAGGAAATCGATGATGAGCTAAGGGAGAGGATTGTTTATTTCAAGTCTCATGATAAGCTTCTTGAGGCACAGAGAATTCAGGAAAGAACTGAATTCGATATGGAAATGCTCCGCGAAACAGGTTTCTGTTCCGGAATTGAGAACTATACCAGAATATTAGCCGGTGGAAAGCCGGGAGATCCGCCGGATACTCTGGTGGATTTTTTCGGAAATGACTACCTGCTTATAATAGATGAGTCGCACCAGACTATACCCCAGGTCAGGGGAATGTTTGGTGGAAATAAGAAGAGGAAGGAGACACTGATTGACTTTGGCTTCAGACTTCCTTCTGCGATGGATAACAGACCGCTTAACTTTGGAGAATTCGAAGAGAGGCTGGATAAGGTTTTATTCGTTTCTGCTACCCCGGGATCTTATGAGGATGAAAATGAGCAGAGCAGGGTTGAGCAGATTATAAGACCTACAGGACTCCTTGATCCGCCAATCGATGTAAGACCGGTTGAGGGACAGATAGATGACCTTTATAGTGAGATAAGGACAGAGGTAGAAAAGGGCAATAAGGTTCTGGTAACTACGCTTACAAAAAGAATGGCTGAAGAGCTTTCAGATTATCTGAGAGGGCTTGATGTAAAAGTTAAATATCTCCACAGTGATATCGATACGCTGGAACGAATGGAGATAGTAAGGGATCTGAGACTTGGTGTTTTTGATGTGCTTGTTGGTATCAACCTTCTTAGAGAGGGGCTTGATATTCCGGAGATAACCCTTGTGGCAATCTTAGATGCAGACAAGGAAGGCTTTCTTCGTTCAGAAACTTCTCTCATACAGACCATCGGCCGTGCTGCAAGAAACTCAGATGGTCATGTTATTATGTATGCGGATACAATAACTGATTCTATGAGAAAAGCTATAGATGAAACTAACCGACGTCGTGAGATTCAGCAGAAATATAATGATGAACATGGTATAACACCGCAGACCATCAGAAAGGCTGTGAGGGAACTCATTTCCACAAGTCTTAAGGCCGCTGAAGAAGATGATAAGGCTAGAAAGTCACGAGTTGGTAAAGATCCTGATCTCATGAATAAGAAAGAACTTGGCAAGGAGATAGACAGACTGACCAAGAAGATGAACCAGGCTGCAACTGAGCTTAATTTCGAGCTTGCAGCAATACTTCGTGATGAGATTATCGAACTCAAGGTCAAGCTGCGCGACTACGACAAGTAGCTTTATGAACTCTGAACCTTAGAATTAATTTTAAAATATGTTGAACAACCTAAAAGAAACAGGAATAAAATAATAAAATGAGTGAAATAAAATATATAACTGTAAAGGGTGCCCGGGAGCATAATCTGAAAAATATTGATGTGACTATCCCGAGAAATAAATTCATAGTGTTTACGGGACTTTCCGGTTCAGGTAAATCCTCCCTTGCATTTGATACGATTTATGCAGAGGGACAGAGGCGATATATGGAGTCTCTGTCATCCTATGCGAGAATGTTTTTAGGACAGGCAGATAAGCCTGATGTAGATAAGATAGAAGGCCTGTCGCCGGCTATTTCAATCGATCAGAAATCAACAAATAAGAATCCTCGTTCTACAGTAGGAACGGTAACTGAAATATATGATTATCTGAGACTTCTCTATGCGAGAATCGGAATCCCGCATTGTCCTAATTGTGGGCGCATAATAGAGAGACAGACCGTGGATCAGATGGTGGACCAGATAATGGAACTTCCACAGAAAACTAAGTTCCAGATTCTGGCTCCCGTTGTAAGAGGGCGTAAGGGTACTCACGAAAAGCTCCTCCAGAGAGCCAAGAAAAGCGGATTTGTACGTGTTATGGTTGATGGTAATATGTACACTCTGGATGAAGAAATAAAGCTTGAAAAAAATATAAAGCATAATATAAGCATAGTAGTTGACCGACTTGCAATCAAGGAAGGCATCGAAAGCAGACTGTCAGGCTCTATTGAAACTGCACTTAAACAGTCTGAGGGAATAGTTGAGATTGAAGTGATTGACGGAGAAACCTTTACATATTCAGACAGCTTCTCATGTCCATACTGCAATATCTCGATTGAGGAGATAGAGCCAAGATCATTTTCATTTAATAATCCATTTGGCGCGTGTCCTGCCTGTACTGGTATCGGCTGGGAACAGAAGCTTGATCCGGACCTGATGATTCCTGACAAATCAAGAACCTTAAATGAAGGTGCAATTGCTGTTCCGGGCTGGGCTTCCAGTGGGGATCCCAAATCATTTACCCATGCACTTCTGGTAGCGCTTTCTGAAGCCTATGACTTTTCAATGGATGTTCCATACAGAGACCTTCCGGAAAATGCTAAGGATGTTATTCTTAACGGTACTAAGAGCAAGAGGATATCTATTCATTACGAGAGTCAGAGAACAAGAAGGAGTACATTTACACACCCATTTGAGGGGCTGATTGCAAATGTAGAGGAACGCTACAAATATTCCGGTTCAGAGGAAGTAAAGGCTGATTATGAAACCTTCATGACCTTTACACCATGTGCAGTCTGCGGAGGAAAGAGACTTAAGCCTTCTTCACTTGCAGTAACTATCGGGGATAAAAATATTTTCGATATGACTCAGATGCCAATAGATGAACTTAGTGATTTTATAGAGAAGCTGGAACTGACTAAACGTCAGGAAATGATTGGAAGAGACATTCTCAGGGAGATTCGAAACAGGCTGAATTTTATGGTTGATGTCGGACTGAGCTATCTGAATCTCAGCAGAGCAACGGCTTCGCTTTCAGGTGGGGAGGCACAGAGAATCAGGCTGGCAACTCAGATAGGCTCGGGACTGGTTGGTGTAACATATATTCTTGATGAACCGTCCATCGGCCTTCATCAGAGAGATAATGATAAACTGATCACCTCGCTGAAAAAGCTTCAGAGTCTCGGCAATACCCTCATAGTTGTTGAACATGATGAGGACACCATGAGAGCTGCGGATTATATAGTGGATATAGGTCCAAGAGCAGGTATAAGTGGTGGAAATGTAGTCGCTGAGGGAACTATAGACGATATTATTAATTGTAAAGATTCCATTACTGGAATGTATCTGAGTGGTAAGGAGATAATTCCAACACCATCAGAGAGAAGACAGCCTGCTGGATGGATTCATATTAAGGGGGCTCGTGAGAATAATCTGAAAAATATAGATGTGGATATACCACTTGGTATATTTACAGTTGTAACAGGAGTATCCGGTTCTGGAAAAAGCTCGCTGATAAATGAAATCCTTAAAAAACGTCTTCTTAGGGATCTGAACAGAGCAAGGGTAAAGCCTGGAAAACATGACGATATAATAGGTTATGACGTTCTTGATAAGGTTATTGATATAGATCAGTCTCCTATAGGAAGAACTCCAAGGTCGAATCCAGCAACCTATACAGGCGTTTTCGATATGATCAGAGGTATCTTTGCTGAAACAAAGGATGCCAAGGCTATGGGCTTCAACAAGGGAAGGTTTTCATTTAATGTTCCGGGTGGCCGGTGTGAGGCCTGCAAGGGAGATGGAATCAATAAGATAGAGATGCATTTCCTTCCAGATATTTATGTGCCATGTGAGGTATGTAACGGAAAAAGATATAACAGAGAAACCCTTGAAGTAAAATATAAGGATAAGAATATATTCGAGGTCCTTGATATGTCTGTAGACGAGGCATGCAGATTCTTTGAAAATGTTCCATCTATTTATAAGAAGATTAAGACTCTTCAGGACGTCGGACTGGGTTATATCAAGCTTGGACAGCCTTCTACCACACTTTCCGGTGGAGAGGCACAGAGAATTAAGCTTGCTACGGAGCTTTCAAAACGTAGTACGGGGAATACAATCTATATACTGGATGAACCAACGACAGGACTTCATTTTGATGATGTTAAGAAACTGCTCATGATACTTCAGAAATTTGCTGATGGAGGCAATACAGTAATTGTCATAGAGCATAATATGGATGTTATAAAGCAGGCAGATTATATTATAGATATGGGACCTGAAGGTGGAAATGGTGGAGGAACCGTTGTAACTCAGGGAACTCCAGAAGAGGTTGCTGAAGTTAAGCAGTCACATACAGGACAATATCTGAAGAAATATTTATAAGGCTGAGGGATGCTTTTTGACAGGTTGGAGAGTAGTGTTTTAAGAGGTGCTTAATGGAATATGTAACTGAGTTTTTCTCAAATAAAATACTGATTAGCGGAATTATCGGATGGGCTACAGCTCAGGTTCTGAAAACGATTATATTTCTGGTAATCAATAAAAAGTTTCAGTTAGAAAGGCTTTTTGGTGATGGCGGAATGCCAAGTGGACATTCTGCCACCGTAACTGCTGTTGCGGTATCTACCGGAATAGAATGTGGACTTAGTTCTCCACTTTTCGCAATTGCCACTATTATTGCAATAGTAGTAATGCATGATGCGATGGGGGTTCGTCTGGAGACTGGAAAACAGGCTAAGGTAATAAATGAAATGATGGGCTTCATGGAGAAGCTTGGTGGAACAGAACTTAGCTATGAGGAAAAGCTTAAAGAATTTGTTGGTCATACACCTGCTCAGGTAGGTGCTGGACTGGTACTTGGAATAGTTGTGGCGATACTTGTACACTTATAAGAAAGATAAGAAAAGTGCGAATATGAAAATAGGGGAAAAAAATTTCAACGTAAAACAAAACAAAGTATATGTAATGGGAATTCTGAATGTAACGCCTGATTCATTTTCGGATGGCGGGAATTACATTAGTACAGATATAGCCTTGAAGCATGCGCTGGATATGGCCCATGAGGGAGCGGATATAATTGATATCGGTGGAGAAAGCACGAGGCCAGGGCACGAGAGAATCTCCGTTCAGGAAGAAATCGACAGAGTCTGCAAGGTTATAGCTTCCATAAAAAAGGAGACAGATGTTCCGATATCTATTGATACGTATAAACCTCAGGTTGCAGAGGCGGCTTTGGACGCAGGGGCAGATATGATAAATGATATCTGGGGGCTTAGATATGACAGGTTCAATGATGCAGGTAATGATGTTTCCGGCGGTATGAGTATGGCTGAGCTGACAGCATCAAGAAAGGTTCCCATTTGCATAATGTATAATGACAACCTTGGAAGGAATATGGAAGAGAGAACTGATGAGGTTCTTGTCCGATATCTGGAGTCTAATTCCAAGAGGAGTGCAGTTGAGCTTGTCAGCAGTATCAGAGAAGAAGGCGTGGTAGACAGGATAGTATGGGGGCTTGAGGAAAGTCTTGATATCGCTTATAAAGCAGGCATTGATAAACATAACATAATTCTTGATCCGGGAATAGGATTTGCTAAGACACAGAAAGAAAATCTTCTTGTAGTAAAAAATCTGAATCAGATAGTAAAAAGATTAGGTCATCCGGTTCTTTTAGCAGCATCCCGCAAATCAATGATTGGAAATGTGCTGGAACTTCCTCCGGAAGAAAGAGAGGAAGGAACGCTTGTAACAACAATCCTGGCTGCTCAGGCAGGCTGCAGATTTGTAAGAGTCCATGATGTTGAGAAAAATGTCAGGGCACTGAAGATGCTGGATGGAATTATGGGATTAAAGGACTGATTTATAGATATATTGTTTTGTTGTATTAGGAAGGTTATTATGTTTAAAAAAGGAAATCTAAAAAATAAGTGGAACATATTCAAAGAGAACAATCCGACTTCTCACATTTGTTTCATGATTGTTATCGTTAATTTAGTTTTTATTGCAATTTCAGCAATACTTATATCTGTTCTTCCAGAGAATGAAGGTCATAGTATAGGTGAGCTGCTTCGTCTTGCATTTACGCTTATGGTCAATCCAAGTGGTAAATACATTTACAGTGAAGAACCTATATCACTCATATTTACTACTATAGTCGTTCTTTTAGGTATGATCTCACTTACTGGTGGTACAGTCGGTTTTATCACGAGCATTATCAATTCATTCCTTGAGAAAACTGCAAACAATAAAAGGTTTCTTGATCTGAGGGATCATATAGTAATACTGAATTATAATAACAAAGTACCTTCGATAATTCTTGACTACGGATTCGATGATGTGGATAACACCTATATAGTTATTCTTGCGCGCAATGATAAGCAGAAGATCCAGGATGATATCGACAGTCTTTATGATAAACTTGGAAGCAAGAAAAGATTCAAGAATATAATTGTCAGAGATGGAAATCCTATGTCCAGACTGGATCTGGATAAGATAAACATAGGTGCAGCAAAAACAGTTATTCTTATGACTCCAGGGGACAGGGAAAAGGATGGGATACTTCCTGGTTCTGCTGAGGCAGATTCAAGCTTTGAAGTATCAAAACTGTTTATGTATATCGTCTGGTATTTTTCTTCATTAAAAGAGAAGTCTGAAACAAATATTGTTGTTGAAACCAGCAACAAGAAGATGGATAAAATGATCAGCGAATATCATAACGATAGCAACAATCAGGATTCAGTTTCAATAAATTATAATGAAATAATGGGTAAGATGTTTGCTGTTACTTCAATAATGCCATCTATGAATCCTGTTATGAAACAGCTTTTCAGTTTCAAAGGTGTTGAGATCTATATTGAAGATATTCCGAAAGGCAAGTCCATTGATGATGAGCTCAGGGAGAACCGTTCAGTTATTCCGATGTTTGATCTGGATGATAAAAGAGTTTACATCGCTGAAAGTGAGGAGGAATTTGGAAGGAGAAAATCAGCTTTCCAGCTTGATAAACCGCTTCCGGCAAAGAAACTGTCTCCTAATATCTCCTTTAGAAAATCCCGAATCATTATTGTGGGTATCAGTAGCAAGATTCCATATATTCTGGAAAGTCTTTCCTGTTATAAAAGAGAATATGAAAATGATGATCTTGAGGTTATTCTCGCTGGAACTCCTGATGAAGAAGAGATACTGAAGCAGTATTATAAGAACCCTATTTATGGAAATGTACTTCTTCCAGATAAGAATAATTACGTGATCGTAAATGATATTTATAATCCTATGAGAGAGCTTGGAAGTATGACATCTAACGATGCAGATTCTATAATCTTTTTATCAAATGATCTGGTCAATGATGTTCACATAGATGAAAAGCCTCTTATGTACTGGTCTAATCTTAAGCAGTCCATTAGAAAAAATGAACATGTAGATGTAATAGTTGAGATTCTTGATTCTCAGAATCAGAGCATTATAGAATGCAGGAATAATGACCAGACTATTGTAAGTGATGAAGTTCTTGGACATGTATATGCGCAGCTTGGTAAGAATCCGATGAGAATTGATGTTATCAAGGATATGATTACATCTGATGGTGATTCATCCTCGATAAATGCTAATCAGGAAGAACAGAATGATGTTGACCTTGTATGTATTTCAGTTCGGGATTTCTTTAATAATTCAAATCTGGATCTTTCATTCAAATCAAAGAGAGAGCTTATGCTTTGGGTTTATGAGGCAACTGACCATAGAGCCCTTCCTATAGGAATTGTTAAGAATGCAGTCGAATATATATTTGCAAGAACTGATGGTAAAGACGACGATCTTGACAGTACTGTACTACTGGGAGTTGATGAAGGTCAGGTTTATCCGGGTAATTCCAAAAAGATAGTTTTGGAAGAAAAGGATGAACTTATAGTATTGATGCTGAATTAGTGAATCAGCAAATAAGCAAATTAGCAAATGATTTGTAAAAAAGTAAGGGGAATCATAATCGATTTCCCTTACTTTTTTATAATATACATTATTACTGAATAAGATTCTTCTCTGCATTTTTGTTCATATCAGAGATGATTCCTGCAATAACCTCTCTGGACTGACTGAAATTCTCATTAACCCAGTTTTCAAAGATTGCGATGCATCCCTTGGCATGGTAAATGCAGAAATATTTGATTCGTGCATCGGTGAGATCTGCATTTAATCTTTCTGTCCACACAATATGAAATACTCCTTCAATCATTTTACAGAACTGTTCATTAATCTCACTTGTATTAAAAGGACTGAATATCATCTTGAATAATTTAGGATTATCTTCAATGTATTGAACAAAATCATTAGTGAAATCCTCTGCAGACATTTCCTGATATTTAAGCATGAGAAGACCTAACTCTGTCATTATATCTTTTTTAACATTATCATATAGATCGTAAATGTCATAGTAATGCTTGTATATGGTTACGCGATTTACATCTGCTTTATCCGCAAGCTCCTGAATGGTGATTTTGGAAATATCTTTTTCGGAGAGCAGCTCAATCAGACTTTCACGAATTGCCTTCTGGGTTTTTGAAACCCGGCGGTCAGACTTTTTATCAGCCATAATGATGAATTCCTTTCAAGTATGTTCTTTAGTATTGTAATAAAAATATTAGAAAAAAACAATTAATTACTATGTAATCGACGGCTAAATCGCAGGTATTATGAGATATAATATGAAAAACAAACTGCAAGCAGTTGTTTTTCAATTATATCTCATAAACCGTGAATAGTAACCCTTGACAAAATAAAAGTGCAAGGTTAAAATGAAAATCACTTTCAAATTGAAAATGAAAATGGTTTTCATTTTTGTACACATGTAATTGAAATTATTAGCAATAAGCTGACTGGGCTTATGATTTAGAATGGAGATTAGTAGATGACCATCAAATCGCAGTATAAAACAAAACAACGTGCGGAGCTTACTGCATTTCTTATGAGCAGGACAGGAGAGCATGTAACAGTTAATGATATAACTAAGCACTTTGAAGAGACTGGCCACCCTATTGGACTTACAACGGTATATCGTCAGTTGGACAAAATGGTGGAAGAAGGGATCGTTAATAAGTATATTCTTGAAAGTGGAAGTTCTGCCTGCTATGAATATGTTGGTGATGAGGAGCATGTAGCTGGTGCTGTTTCCTGTTATCACTGCAAATGCGAGAAATGTGGCAGACTGATTCATCTGCACTGTGGTGAAATAGAAGAAATGATAAAGCATATTGAAAAGAATCACAGCTTTGTTATTAATCCGAAGAGAACAGTTTTTTACGGACTTTGTGAGGCATGCAGATAATAACGAATCAAAACAAAAGAAAAGGATTATGATTAAAATGAGAAAGAAGAATATGATAAAAAAATCTGTAATAAAAAAATGTGCTGCGATTTTTATGGGAATCTCAATGATTGCCGGACTCGCAGGCTGCGGAACTAATTCTGCTGGCAGTGCAGGAACTGCTTCTACTGAAAAGAATGGCAAATTATCTATCGTTACGACTATATTTCCTGAATATGACTGGGTTAGAGAAATAGCTGGAATGAGTCAGGATAGTGCAGATAAGAGTCCTGCTGATGGCATTGATCTTACCATGCTGCTTGATAATGGTGTGGATTTGCACAGCTTTCAGCCGACAGCTGCTGATATAGCTCGAATTTCTACCTGCGATATGTTTATATATGTTGGTGGTGAATCTGATAAATGGGTAGATGATGCATTAAAAGAAGCTACAAATAAGGATATGATTGTTATTGATCTTTTAGAGGTACTTGGAGACAGTGTCAAGGAAGAAGAGATTGTTGAAGGTATGGAAGCTGAGGAAGATGAAGATCATGATCATGAAGAATCAGAAGAACATGAAGACAGCGACCATGAGGATTCAGAACATGAAGACGGTGATCATGAGGATTCAGAACATGAAGACGGTGATCATGATGAGGAACATGAGGGAGAAGGCCATCATCACGAAGCAGGCGAGATAGAATATGATGAGCATATCTGGCTTTCAATAAAGGATACACAGGTTCTTACAAATCTTATTGCAGACAAACTCTGCGAAAAGGATTCAAAAAATGCAGCAGCCTATAAGGCTAATGTAGAAGCTTATAATAAAAAACTGGCCGGACTTGATTCTGAATATCAGTCAGCGGTAGACAATGCACCTGTAAAGACGCTGATTTTTGGTGACAGATTCCCATTCAGATATATGACCGATGATTACGGACTTGATTATTATGCAGCGTTTGTGGGATGCTCAGCTGAGACAGAAGCAAGCTTTGAAACAGTTATATTCCTTGCCGGCAAAGTTGATGAAGTTAAGGCTCCTGCAATATGTACTATAGAAAGTAGTGATGGCAAAATTGCAGAGACTGTAAGAGAAAACACTGAGAGTAAGGATCAGGAGATAATAAAACTTAATTCTCTTCAGTCAGTAACTTCAAAGGATATTGAAGGTGGAGTTACGTATTACAGTATTATGGAAGAAAACCTGAATACTATGAAAAAGGCTCTTGGATATTAATCTGATATGGATGTTAGAAACTGAGCAATCAGGACTTTGAAGAATATAAAGATATAGGGAGTGTCAGAATTAAATGGTATACATAGAAGCTAAGCATGTATCAACTGGATATGATGGGATTGCTCTTACAAAGCACATTAATTTTACAGTTGAAAAGGGTGATTATCTCTGTATAGTTGGTGAGAATGGTGCAGGAAAGAGTACACTTATGAAAACTCTTCTTGGGCTCATTCCTCCTGTAAAAGGAGATATTGTATTTGGAGAGGAACTTGGTCCGAAGGACATAGGATACCTTCCTCAACAAACTCAGATTCAGAGAGATTTTCCAGCTAGTGTATGGGAAATAGTCATGTCCGGAAATCTTGCCAAGAGCGGGCTTCGACCATTTTATAGCAAAGAAGACAAGAAACGTGCTGAGGACAATCTGAAAAAGCTGGATGCCTGGGAGCTGAGAAAGAAAACCTTCAGAAATCTGTCAGGCGGACAGCAGCAGAGAGTTCTGCTTGCAAGGGCGCTTTGTGCTACTAGTAAGCTTATTCTTTTGGATGAACCTGTAAGCGGACTTGATCCTAAAGTAACAGAAGAGCTTTACAGAATAGTTAAAAAGCTGAATGAAGAAGGAGTTACTATTATAATGATTTCTCATGACATCGGAACGGCTGTTAAGTATTCAGGTCATATTCTTCATCTTGGTCATAAGCAGCTGTTCTTTGGTAAGACAGAAGACTATCTGCAAAGTGAAGCCTATAAATTCTTCAGTAGTGTAGAAAATGAAGGAGGTAATGAAGATGAGTGAACTGATTTATTATCTCGGATTTGACTTTGTAAAATATGCTCTGATAGTAGGCGTTCTGATCGCTCTATGCGCATCACTACTTGGAGTTACTCTGGTACTTAAAAGGTATTCCTTTATTGGAGATGGACTCTCACATGTGGCATTTGGTGCGATGGCTGTAGCTACGGTGCTTAAGCTCACAAGTAATACGATACTTGTGATGCCTGTTACTATTATAGTTGCGGTTCTTCTGCTCAGAAATGGTAATAAATCCATGCTTAAGGGTGATGCGGCTATTGCTATGCTGTCTGTTACCTCTCTGGCCTTCGGATATCTCATAATGAACGTATTTTCCGCTTCGGCTAATATATCAGGAGATGTATGCAGCACACTTTTTGGCTCAACCTCAATACTGACACTTGATCAGAAAGAAGTACTCGTTTGTATCATTCTATCGATTGTTGTAATAGCAATTTATATATTATTCTACAATAAAATATTTGCAATAACCTTTGATGAGACTTTTGCAAAAGCATCAGGAGTACCTGCAGGAAGATATAATTTCCTCATCGCAGTTGTAATAGCAGTTATTATTGTTTTGGGAATGAACCTTGTGGGAAGCCTTCTGATATCAGCTCTTATCGTTTTCCCAGCGCTTTCGGCAATGCGTCTTAGTGGAACCTTTAAAGGCGTGGTGATAATGTCTGTAATCTTTTCAGTGGTATGTTCACTTGGGGGAATGATTATTTCAATCCTTTACTCTACTCCAGTAGGTGCAACTATAGTAGCAATGGATTTGCTGTGCTTCATAATTTGTGTTATAGTAGGAAAGTTGGTAGTAAAAATCTAATCAATAAAGAAAAGAGATGAATAATTATGTCACATTTTGGATTCAATAGACGTAAAATGAAATGCACTTGCTTTCTGCTTCTATCGGCTATGCTTCTCAGCCTTACAGCCTGTGGATCAGATTCTGATTCGGCTAACAAAATGAGTGGTTCAAACAAGGTGCAGGATACAATTAACAATCAGATAGCCAAAGAAAATGGTGATGGTTCAGAAGAAAATACTACTGAAGTAACCACAACAGAAGAAACTACAGAAAAAGTTACTGAGCAGACTACTGAAGCTACAACAGAGAAGGCATCTGAAGACCAGAATGATGCTAAAAAATCAGACTCTGAAAAAAGTAGCAGTACAGATAATCTGAAAAGCGACAATGCAGATACAGCATCAGAGTCAAATGCCCAGGCAGACAGTAGTGTGGATATAGATCTGACAGCTATGACAAGTGATATGGTTTATTCAACAGTTTATCAGATGATGAATGATCCAGATTCTTACATCGGCAAAAAGATAAAGATGGCTGGACCTTATTATGCAACCCTTTACGAGGACACAGGAATCTACTATCATTTTATAATAATAGAAGATGCAACAGCCTGCTGCCAGCAGGGAATGGAATTCGTCTGGGGAGATGGAAGTCATGTATATCCTGACGAATATCCGGAACTGGAAGAAAGAGTGGAAGTTACAGGCACATTCGAAGTATACAAGGATAATCCGGACGATCAGTATCAATTCTGCAGACTCGGAAACGCTACCCTGACAGTTCCAGATAATAAAAACTAGCGAACTAGCAAACTAGCAAATTAGCAACATTTTATCACGGTTTAGGTTGGGAATAGTGACTTTAAATGTATCTAATATAATAGAGTTATGATATAATAACCCTGAATACAGTTTTGAGGAATTGCTTCGTTACTGTATTAGGGTTGTTTTATTTTGCGTTATCAAAAGGTTTGGTGAAATAAAGTGGGAAAGAAAAAGATTTTAATTGCTGGAGGAATAGTATTAGGTTTATTGATTATTGCTCTAGTATTATTTTTTACAGTTTTCAAAGAAGATAGTTACAGGCTTATCAAGGTTTTTGAGGTTGACGGAGAAGCAAATGTATTTCGTGAGAATATCGGTGACATTGAACCCTATAACAATATGGTTCTGGAATCCGGAGATAAGGTAGCTCTTGACACCGGAAAACTCGATCTGCAGGCGGATGAAGATAAGTTTATCTATCTTGAAGAAGGATCGGAGCTTGTCCTCAAGGCAGCTGGAAATAGTGAGAATAGTAAGACAACTATTGAGCTTCTGAAGGGAGCTGTAACAAATGATATTCAGAACAAGCTGTCCAAGGATTCTTCTTATGAGATTAATACTCCTAACTCGACTATGTCTGTAAGGGGTACAGTTTTTCGTGTGTATATCTACGTTGAAAATGGAATAAAGTATACGAAGGTTTCTGTATTTGACGGCAAGGTCTCAACCAGACTTATTTATAAGGATGGAAAAATATCCACAAATGAAGTCGTTGTAGAAAAGGGTAAAGAGGTACTGATTTACGAGGATGATAAGACAACTGATTATGTATCGGCACCGACAGATATTGATTATTCGCAATTGCCGGAATCAGTTATCGAGCTTTTGATTGATGTTATAGATGAGGGTGGAAACCTGATTCCTACCAAGGAAGAGCTGGAGGCTCTGCTGAGTAAATATGTAACAGTTACATTTGTCTATAATGGTTCAACCTTCGGCAGTCAGACTATCAAGAAGGGAACGAAGGCTGTGAAGCCAAAGCTTAAGCCTGCTGCAACTGGCAGCTGGAATTGGGATTTCTCACAGACGATAGATAAAGATACGACCATTGAGTGGGAGTAGTAGAATATTAGCTTCTGAAAAGAAAAGTTTTATAGAAGGAAGGAGCCGAGTTATGAGGAGAGATAAATTAAAGAGACATGATAAAATAATAAGTGTCTTTCTTGCTTCTACTTTGGTATGGACTGCGGCATTTAATAATATAGGATTAAATAAAGTATATGCGTTTGGAAGTGATGAAGTATCTGGCGATGCCGGGGTAGATGATCAGGGGGATATATTATCAATAAGTGCTTCGGGTGAAGCTGCGACGGTAGTCTTAGATGGAACTACATTCTGGTATCATCAAGCGGATCTGGAGGAAAAAACATCACTGGAAAGAGAAGGGGTTGCCTATGGTATAAATGGCGGCGTTACTTTGATGCAGTCAGGTGTTTCGGCAGCAGATGTTTACTTATATGATAGTAACTCAAGATTATATTCAGATGGAATGAGTGGTAACTCTCTTTATATTGTTCTGCAGGCTGGTGAATGTGTAATAAATGGCCAGTGTGAAGGAAATATAGCAAATAATGGTGGTAGTCTGAATATAACTTCAAGTGGTTCATATTATGGATCTCTAACAAATAATGGTGGTAGTAGTGAAATAAATGGAACATTAGAGTCAGACGCTGATATGACCTTGGAAAATACAACCGGCTCTACTACAATTGGCTCTTCAGGAGTGGTTATTGGAAATATATCGAATACCGGGGAATTAATTAATAATGGAACTATGTCAGGAGAATCATATTCTTTAGACAACCTGATGGCAGAAGCAGGTGCTTCGTTTTACAATGCCGGTACTATGCAGGCGGCTTCAATTACGCTGACCGATGAAGTTGATTTTACAGACACTGAGTCAGCTATATACAGGGTGACTTCTTCATTTAAAAAAGATTTTAACAATCTGAATGGAACTGTTGTGGCAGATGAAGATACTACAATAGAATCATCAGGAGGTACTTTTAGGCTTTCCGTTGGTGGAGTTACAAGAGTAATTAATGGTGAAGCAGATGGAACCGCAAAATCTTTGATGAAAAGACTCTATATCCCTATAGATTCTATACCATCAGACAATGTAGCTTTTTATGGAACGGATTATGATAAGTTTATTTCCAACTATATACATGTTCCAGATGATTACACAGGAACGGTGAAAATCAAGTATTATAGAGACTCAGATGCTTCAGAAGAAACAGATGCATCTAATATGTATCCGGGAACCTATTATTTCGTTATCGAAGCGTCTGCTACAGATGATTATGATGAGTTTGTATCAGATACATATCCTTTTAAAATAGGTTTAATTCCGGCAGATGAATTTAGTTTATCCTTATCCGGAGTAAGAAATGTGAAATATGCTCAGGATACTGTTACTATTTCGGCCCTTCCAGAAGGCATTAAGTTTGCAACCTCGTGGCCAGGCTATGATGAGTTTCAGTCCTCGTATGATCTGCCACGGAGCTTTTTCTACTGCTATGATGAAAATACCTTTAATGTGGACCATTTAGTACAGTTTCAGACGGAAGACGGAGCAATCTCTGAACAGGTTGCACTCACATCACTTCTTCCTGAACTTCCGGATGTTATTTTCGATGATAGCAATCCTGAAATAAGCGGTTCTATCTTAGCGGATGGCTCAGCAGTTACTGATACAGAGTCAACTATTCTGGCAGATAAGGTAACATTTTCTATCAAGGATAAATACCTTTCGGCAGTAACTGTCAATGGAAATGGAAATCCTATTTCGGAAGGAGATGGAGAATACTTCTCTGATATAACAATAAATGTTCCTGAGGGAGTTGCAAGAAGTTATGAGATAGCAGCTGAGGACCGTTCAGGTCGTACCTTTACACTGAGTCTTACTATAAAACACACAAGAAAAAAGACTGACGCCACGGTCTCTGTCCCAGATACTACAGAGGGTGAAAGCTATAAACCGGTAGTAACTACCGATTCTGATGGAAAGAGTAAGGCTACCTTCAAATATAAGAAAAAGGCTGATCCGGAATCTGCTTATAGTAGTAAAAAGCCGACTAAACCGGGTACATATATGGTTCTGGCAACAATTCCTGAGACAGATAATTATGAGGAAATTACCTGTGAGGGTACATTTACTATAAGTGAAAAGAAGACCGAGGAGCCAACAACCGAAGAACCAACAGAGGAACCAACAACTGAAGAGCCAACAACCGAAGAACCAACAGAGGAGCCAACAACTGAAGAGCCAACAACGGAAGCTCCAAAGCTTGCGGCTTCAGTTTCTGTTGAAATAAGTAATCAGTACTATGGTGTTGATTATTATCCAACATCAGAAACTAATTCTGATGGAGAGGTTTACTATCTCTATGCAAAACCAGATTCTGATTTTTCAGAAACAAAGCCTACAGAGCCTGGAGACTATATAGTTCGTGCTGTAGTTCCGGAAACAGATAAATATCTTAGTGCTGAGAAGGATGCAACATTCAGTATCAGTTATCTTCCGGCTCCTGACAAAGCATATGAAATATATGGTGTTATGGGGGAAAATAAATATTATACCTCTGAGGTGAGCCTCATTGCACCAGATGGATATAGTATAGCATCATGGCTGAATGGAAATTATACAGACCGTGTTACTTATAATCCTGACAGCAAGGTTGTTTATCTTATGAAAACCTCAAATGGAGCTAAGACTGCAGCAATAGCTGTTACTGAAGAAATCTTGCAGGATATGAATTGCCCTTCATTAAATGGATTTGCAAAGGATCAGGATGGAGGTCAGATAGATCTGACAGGAGATTTCTTTGCAGATAAGCTTACATTTACTATAAAAGATGAACATCTGAAAGAAGTTACTTTAAATGGCGAAGATGTTCAGATTAAAGATAATCAGGCAACCTTTGAACTGGATGCAGAGCATAATCAGAAGAGCTTTATTGTTTATGCAAAAGATGAAGCTGGAAATGAATATAAGACTTCATTTTTGATGATGGCTACATGGTATAAAGGACTTCTGATTCCTGCAGATGTGGAGGTTGGTCTTAAGAGTGGAACAGGTTATATGCTTGGTTCCGGCCTTTTCACAATAGATGGAGAAGGAACTATTTATAATGGAAATAATAAAGTCTTTGTAGATGGTGACGAGGATCTTACATTCCATACTGTTAAGTAGGTATTCAATATGAATAAAAAATTACAAGTTCTGCTTGAGTCTCTGGTAGCTGGTATTCTGGTATTTGTACTGACACTGACCAATGAACTTGGCTCTTTAGATTATATTGTCAGGGATAATCTTTACCAGATACCAAGAGGAATAAGCAGTAAGATAAAGATAATTGGAATAGATGAAAGGACTCTGAATGAGCTTGGTCCTAATCAGACCTGGTCAAGAAGTAATTATGCAATGCTCATAGATAAGCTGAATGAACATGCTGATGAAAAACCCATGATCATAGGCTTTGATATTCAGTTTTCCGGGCAGATAGATGATGGTGACCAGCAGTTTGTTGACAAGGTTAAAGAGTCTGGAAATGTGGTTGTAGTTAATCATCTTCTGTATGATAAAAAGCTTGTTCTTCAGGGCGGGGAATATGTTCCTTTAGTTTCTGATATAGAACAGCCCTTTTCTGAATTAGAGCAAAACTCTCTGACAGGCTACAGTAATGTTGCTTCAGATAGTGATGGAGTGGTCAGAAGGATCATTCCTACAGAACAGTATAATGGACAGGATTATAATAGTTTTCCATTGGTTATTTATGAAGAATATTGTAAAACGATGGGAATATCACAGAGTGAGATACCTATTGACAGAACGGGCCGAAGTATTATTAATTATTCTGGAAAGCCTGGGGATTATGAATATATATCCTTTGTAGATGTTCTAAATGGAAATATAGATACCAGAACCTTCAAAGACAGCATCGTTCTTGTGGGAGCATATGCTCCGGGAATGCAGGACAGCTTCCAGGTTCCTAATGGTGGAAGCCAGCAGATGTATGGAGTAGAGATACATGCAAATATACTCCAGTCCTTTATTCAGAACAGATTCGCTATAAATGGTGACCCGATTATATTTGGTCTGATCACTGCAGTAATTGCTGCAGCACTTCATTTTGTTTTCAGAAAAAAGAAAATATGGAAGTCACTGATCATTCTCATCCTCGTAGTCGCTGTTGAAGTGGTGGCCTGTATCATATTAAATAATATCGGATATGCCTTCAATGTTATCTATTTTCCACTTGTTCTGGTCATCTCATATGTTTATTCAATCGCATTGGGATATGTACT
>JAILEL010000181.1 GCA_024687845.1 Eubacterium sp. | reverse complement strand
GAATCTATTTTTTATCGAGAATATATACGTTTGCACTTCTGCGGCCGAAGTTTATAGCTTCTCCGTAGGAGATGCAGAATATATCGATAACATTTGAACTCATACCACCAGTATCGTGGACATAATAGGTTCCGTAGCCTTCTATTTCAATCCACTTGTGCCAAAGCTGAGGATTGTTGCAGGCAACAGTATGACCGACTTGTGGATATGAACCATCAGCGCATGGGCATCCGGTTGCAATATATGCCGTAAGCTGATATTCTCCGACAAGTGTTTTCTTTGCTGCTTCTTTTTTCTTTTTGTTTTCTTTTCTGATTTTTTCAACACGGGCTGCTGAGTCGGCCTCTTTTTTTATGTACTCATTTACCCTTGCCATTGTTCCAACTTTGTTGCTTGTTATGATTTTTTTCTTGTCATTAAGTATTTTCTCAGAGATGTTTTCATTTGAATCAATTGATTTAAATAAGGAAGAACGAACTTCCGGTGAATTAGTTGCAAGGTACATTCTTTCGCTTTCAGCGATTATGTTATCAAATGGAGTGGTAAGACCAGCCAGTGAAACAACAGAAAAAACTCCGATAACTAATCCTTTCTTTAATTTATTCATAATAAAAACTCCTTTCGGCAAACAGTTTTAACTCATTTTTAAATAAAATGCAACAAAAATGTAACAAAATGACAAAAGTTTGTAAGAAACGTTAATAATTACGAAATATTTTGATGCTATTTGTATGATTTTTTGATGTTTTGCCTCTTTGTTATCTGTGAATAGTAACTGTCGGTTTATGTAAAAAATCTTGACCATAAAAATTCTTGATCATAAAAAACCTTGACAATTATATGAACGAGGAGTATATTGAACATATGAACAAACAAGCATATGAAAAACGGGAGGTATGAAATGGCAGATGAGAAAAAGCTTAATTCTGAATCTGATGGCGAAAAAATAATTAGTATGCCAGATGACGAATATTTATATGATTTATCTGAACTGTTTAGAATATTTGGTGATTCTACGAGAATAAAAATATTATACTCACTTTTTGATGATGAACTATGCGTGGGAGACATAGCACAGACCTTAGGTCTCAGTCAGTCCTCAGTTAGTCATCAGTTGAGAATTCTCAAGGATTCAAAACTTGTGAAGTTTAGAAGAGAAGGAAAAAGCATCATTTATTCGCTGGATGATGATCATGTGCGTTCAATTCTTAATCTTGGAATGGAGCATCTGGAAGAGTAAGCCAGAACTTAAAAATAAAAAAATGTATAAGAAAATAAAATATAAAAATATAAATATTATATTAATAGGAGACTAAACAGATGAAAAAGACATATAAGGTAGATGTAGATTGTGCAGCTTGTGCAGAGAAAATGCAGGAAGCTATTAAGAATACAGATGGAGTTAAGGATGCAAATCTTAGCTTTATGACTCTTAAAGTAAAGGTTGAATTCGAGGATGGAGTTGATGCAGACAAGGTTATTAAGCAGGCTCGTGAGAATTGCAAAAAGATAGAGGATGAATTTGAAATTTATATTTAAGTTTTAGGGTAACTGTTCGGTAGATTCAGATCTACTGAGCAGTTATATATTGGGAAAAATTATGTCTGCAAAACAAAAGAAAAACTTAATAAGATGTATAATAGCATTGGTACTTGTTGTTGTTTTTGCTGTTACCTTTCACTTTATAAAAATACCTTGGTGGTTGGAACTTTTCATTTATCTGATACCTTACTTTGTGGTTGGCTATGACGTTCTGCTAAGGGCATTTAAGAATATTAGAAATGGTCAGGTTTTTGATGAATGCTTTCTAATGACAATCGCAACTGTTGGAGCGATAGCAACTGGAGAGTATCGTGAAGGCGTTGCAGTTATGCTTTTCTATCAGATTGGAGAGCTGTTCCAGAGCATTGCAGTCGGGAAAAGCCGTAAGAATATTTCTGATCTTATGGATATATGTCCTGAGGTTGCAAATGTACTTCATGAGGATGGCAGTATTACTGAGGAAGATCCGGATGAAGTTGAGGTTGGTTCTATAATAGTAGTAAATCCTGGAGAGAAGGTTCCGATAGATGGTATAGTCGTTAAAGGCGATTCTTCACTTGATACAAGCGCATTGACGGGCGAGTCAGTTCCACGTAGTATTCATGCAGGAGAAAATGTTATCAGTGGCTGCATCTCGCTTTCTGGAAGACTTGAAATTAAAACAGAAAAAGAGTTTGAGGATTCAACGGTTTCAAGAATTCTGGAACTTGTAGAGGATTCAGCAGTAAGAAAAGCTAAGGCAGAGAATTTTATCTCCAAATTTGCTAAATATTATACTCCAATAGTTTGTTTCCTGGCGCTTGCTCTTTTTATTCTGCCACCAATAGTAAGGATGATAATTGGTATGCCTGCGCAGTGGACTGACTGGCTGATGCGTTCCCTTACATTTCTCGTTATATCCTGTCCGTGTGCTGTTGTTATTTCAGTGCCTCTCAGTTTCTTTGGAGGTATCGGATGCGCATCCTCAAAAGGAATTCTTGTTAAAGGTTCAAACTTTCTTGAAGCACTTGCCGATACAAGAACAATTGTTTTCGATAAGACTGGAACACTAACAAAGGGAATCTTCGAAGTTCAGTCGGTTTATCCTGCAAAAGGAATATCAAGAGATTATCTTCTAGACCGTGCCGCTCATGTGGAAAGCTCCTCAAACCATCCAATAGCTCAGTCAATACTTAGGGCTTATCAGAAGGAGTTTGGAAATGAAATCAATTATGGGTTGATTTCCAATATAGAAGAAATATCCGGGCATGGTGTTGCAGCAAATGTTCCATCAATGGATGAAATCATTAAAGAGAGTGATGGAACGTATGAGCGAATATTTGCTGGAAATATGAAGCTGATGAAAATGGTACAGGCAAAAGATGTAGAGGAACATGATGAGGGAACTGTTGTTTATCTGGCGATGAGGAAGCTGGATAAAGAAATGAAGGAATATGGAGAGACTTTATATCTCGGATGTATTGTGATAGCTGATGAACTTAAGGAACATTCAAGAGAAGCTATGAAAAACCTGAGAAGTCAGGGCATAAAAACGGTAATGCTGACAGGTGATTCAGAGAAAACGGCTTCACGAATCGCAAAGGAGATTGAGATAACTGACTATAGATCAGAGCTTCTTCCTGCGGGTAAGGTTGAAGAGGTTGAGAAGCTTCTGGCTGATGTATCTGGAAAGAATGATAAGGTTGCTTTTGTTGGAGATGGAATCAATGATGCGCCGGTTCTTGCCAGAGTAGATGTCGGAATAGCAATGGGAGCTATGGGCTCTGATGCTGCGATTGAAGCGGCAGACATAGTTCTTATGGATGATGACCCGTCTAAGATATCTCTTGCGATGAAGATATCAAGAAAAACACTTGGAATCGTAAGACAGAATATTACATTTGCTATAGCTGTCAAGGTTTTATGCCTTCTTCTGGGAGCACTTGGTATTGCAAATATGTGGCTTGCAATATTTGCTGATGTAGGTGTAATGGTTATCGCAGTCCTTAATGCAACAAGAACTTTACGAATTAAATAAGTTTTGATACAATAAATGAGTCATAGGGATATTGCCTTTTGGCTCATTTTATTTTTCATCGTATCCCTAACAAATATGTGAAGTTTTATTTTATAAATATATCAGGAAAGGAATATAACAATGAAAGCAGCAATAATCATGGGATCTACCAGTGATCTTTCTAAGGTAGAACCAGCTATAGAATTGTTAAAAAGCAAATCAATAGAAGTGAAAGTGAGATGTCTTTCAGCTCACAGAGCTTCAAAACAACTTAGTGAATTCATAGAAGAGATTAATAATGATGGAACAGAGGTCATTATTACTGCAGCCGGTATGGCAGCAGCTCTTCCGGGAGTTGTAGCAGCACAGACTGTACTTCCGGTAATCGGAGTACCTCTTTCAGGTTCAGTTCTTGATGGTCAGGATGCTCTTTATTCAATAGTCCAGATGCCACCAGGAATTCCAGTTGCTACCGTAGCAATAAATGGAGCAAAGAATGCTGCATGGCTCGCTCTTGAAATCATGGCAGTAAAAAATGAGCAGCTTCGTGATATGCTCCTTGATGAAAGAAAGAAAATGCAGGAAGCTGCTTTAAATGCAAATGAAGAAATAATTGCTAAGTATGAATAAAAAAGAGTCGGAGATGTGTATTTGTTTGATACATCTCCGACTTTTTGAATCTTTTGAACCTAACGGCACGCACCTATATTATTTTTTACAGTTCAGTGCCAGTTAACATTTTGTATGCTGACAGATATTTATCTATTGTTTTATCTACGATTTCCTGTGGAAGTTCCCAGTTTTCAGGCTCTGCTTTATTTTCATCAGATTTGAGCCAGTCTCTGGCAAACTGTTTGTCGAAGGAAGGCTGTCCGTGTCCTGGCTCATAACCATCAGCAGGCCAGAAACGGGATGAGTCTGGCGTAAGCATTTCATCTCCGAGAACTATACGTCCTTCTTCGTCAAGACCAAACTCAAACTTGGTGTCGGCTATTATGATTCCTTTTGTAAGTGCATAGTCGGCACATTTGTTATAAAGAGCAAGAGTGTAGTCACGAAGCTTTTCAGCATATTCCTGACCTTTGCCCGGAAATTCCTTTTCAAGTACTTCAACTGATCTTTCAAATGAGATATTTTCATCATGATCACCTATCTCTGCCTTAGTTGAAGGTGTATAGATTGCTTCAGGAAGCTTGTCACTTTCAACAAGTCCTTCAGGAAGAGTGATGCCGCAAACTGTACCATTCTCCTTGTAGCTGGCCCAGCCACTTCCGGTAATGTATCCTCGTACGATACATTCTACAGGTAACATAGTAAGCTTCTTACACATCATACTGTTTCCGTCGAATTCAGGTTTCTGGAAGAATTCCGGCATATCCTTAACATCAACTGAAATCATGTGGTTTGGAATGATGTCTTCAGTAAGTTCAAACCAGAACTTTGACATCTGAGTGAGGACAGTTCCTTTTTTGTTGATCTTATTCTTAAGAATAACATCATAGCAGCTGATTCTGTCAGTAGCTACCATTATAAGGCTGTCCCCATTGTCGTAAATCTCACGAACTTTTCCTTCTTTTACAGGTTTCATAGCATTCACCTCGCCTATTATATAAGTTTTCTTTTTTGATAGGTTTATAGCATATCTTTTTTTTATTTAAAAATCAAGAGTTTACGTGATTATTAACACAAAAATCTGTGATTATTGAGTTCCTGCTTCACAGGTATCATGAGATAAGTAAACAAAAAGTGCCTGCAAGCAGTCATTTTTGTTACTTATCTCATGAACTGTGAATAGTAACATTATTAACAAAAAAATATAAAGTAAACTTGATAAATGTATCTAATGTGTGGTATTATATTACGTGTGTCATAGGATGTCCTTAGAAAATGAGAAAATGGATATTCTTATGAGCAATATTTATATGTTTGGTTTTACTATAAAGACATAATATTTACGGCATTTAACTTAGTTTGGGAGGATGACCAGAATGAAAAAACCATTTGCTAATGCTTATGAAAAAATAAAGGAGCTGCTCAGAAATATTTTCTCTAAGAAGAGTAAAGAGCCGGAAACGCCAGTTGAAGAAACTCCGGAAGAGAAAAAAGAAGAGAGCGGAACTTCTGAAACTCAAAAAGCAGAGGAAAAGGTTGAAGCTAAAACAGAAACTAAAACTGATAAGAAAGCAGAGAAGAAACCTGAACCAAAACAAGAGAAGGCTTCTGAACCTAAGGCAGAACCTAAATCTGGAAAGAAGAAGGAAGAACCTAAGAAGCAAAAAGCAGATTCAAAGAAAGACGATTCAAAGAAGATCGAATCAGTTCTTCAGAACATAGCTGAAGAAGAAGGAATAAAAGAAGAAAAGGTTAGCAAAGCTGAACTTGATGAGCAGAAAAAGTACGAGCAGGAAGTAAAGAAGCGTGCTGAAAGAGCTGCTAAGAGAGAAGCAAAGGATAGAAAGGCAGAGAAGGAAGAGGCTTCAGGAGCTGGTAAGAAGATTATTGATCCTGTTACAGGAGAAGAGATTGAACTTGGTTCACTTCCAGTTGAAGCAACCTACCTTAGAAAATATACAAGAATACCAACTACTTCAGATGATGTGGTTGTAGCTATCAATTCTATTATCAAGCATCCTGATATGCCAAAGAACATAGTAGTACTTGGTAGAAATGGATTTGGTACAGTTAAAGTCGGTGAAGATTTCGCAAGAAGCTTTTATGAACTCGGAATCGTTAAGTCAGATAAGATAGCTAAGACAAAGGCTAAACAGCTTAATAATATGAGTCTTGAAAAGCTTAGTAAGCTCAAGGGTGGATGTCTCATTATTGAGAATGCCGGACTTGTTTCACAAACTAAGCTGGTTGAGGTAATTAAGGATTCACTTCCAGTGAATAATGATTATGTTGTTATTCTTACAGGTGAGATTGATTCCATCGCTGAATTCTTTGAGAAGAATGAAGACATCGTTGATTCATTTATCTATCTTATTGATATCCATAAGATTAAAGAGCGTGGCATGATGCATCTTGCAAAGGGCTATGTAAAAGAACGTGGATACAAGGCTGAAAAGCAGGTATTCGATAGATTTAAGAACGCTCTCAAGAGTATGGAAGAAGGAAATATCGATAGATTTATCAAGTATATTGATGAAGCTATTGAGAGATGTGATAAGAGAGAGTCAGCTAAGGGTGGCGAGGCTGAAAAGAATATCCTTCCAGAAGATGTTAAATAGTAATGTTCAATAATTTTACAAATATCATATGAAATATGCAAGAGACGGTAACCTGGTTATCGTCTCTTTTTTCGACTTCTTGAAGTTGCATTAACTCTTGATAAAAGAATATTCTTATGTTACACTTGGGGTTAGGTTTTTTAATAAATCCTTTGCGGCATAAAAGGTCCGCAATTATTCCTATCACAAAATCATAAAAGGAGGATCATATGATTTACTCAACAGAAGTTAAGGAAATGTGCCCTGTTACTCAGGGAGTACATCATGGCGCTGCTCCGATTCCGGAGGAAGCAAAGTGGGTACAGGCAAAAAAGGTTGAGGATATTTCTGGCTATACACATGGTATTGGCTGGTGTGCACCTCAGCAGGGATGTTGTAAGCTTTCCCTCAATGTTAAGGATGGTATCATCCAGGAAGCTCTTGTAGAGACTATTGGATGTTCTGGTATGACTCATTCTGCAGCTATGGCAGCTGAAATTCTTCCTGGTCTTACAGTTATGGAAGGTCTTAATACTGACCTCGTATGTGATGCTATCAATACAGCTATGAGAGAACTTTTCCTTCAGATCGTATATGGTAGAACACAGAGTGCATTTTCTGAGGATGGACTTCAGATCGGTGCTGGTCTTGAAGATCTTGGTAAGGGTTCTCGTTCAATGGTTGGTACAACCTATGGAACACTTGAAAAGGGACCTCGTTATCTTGAACTTACAGATGGCTATATCACTGACATTGCTCTTGATGAGAATGATGAAATCATCGGTTACAAGTATGTAAACTTTGGAAAGATGATGGACTTCATTAAAGCAGGTGATGATGCTAATACAGCTATCGAGAAGGCTTCAGGTCAGTATGGTCGTGTTGCTGATGCAGCAAGATTTATCGATCCAAGAAAGCAGTAAGAAGAAGGAGGAAGAAACAAATGGCATTATTTGAATCATATGAGAGAAGAGAGCCTCAGATCCTTGCTGCACTTAAGGAGTATGGCATCTCATCTATAGAAGAATGTAAAGAAATCACAGATGCAGCAGGCATTGATGTATATCACCTCATCGAAGGTATTCAGCCTATCTGTTTTGAAAATGCAAAATGGGCTTATACAGTTGGTGCTGCTATAGCTATTAAGAAGAACTGCAGAAAAGCAGCAGATGCTGCAGCAGCTATTGGTATTGGACTTCAGGCTTTCTGTATTCCTGGATCAGTTGCTGACAGACGTAAGGTTGGTCTTGGACATGGTAACCTTGGTAAGATGCTTCTTGAAGAAGATACAGAGTGCTTCGCTTTCCTTGCTGGACATGAGTCATTTGCAGCAGCAGAGGGCGCTATTGGTATTGCTGAGAAGGCTAATAAGGTTCGTCAGAAGCCACTTAGAGTTATCCTTAACGGACTTGGAAAGGATGCTGCTCAGATTATCTCACGTATCAATGGTTTCACATATGTAGAGACAAAGTACAACTACTTCACAGGCGAAGTTGAGGAAGTATTCAGAAAATGCTACTCAAAGGATCCTGAGTCACCAAGAGCTAAGGTTAACTGCTATGGTGCTAACGATGTTCAGGAAGGTGTTGCTATCATGTGGAAGGAAAATGTTGATGTTTCTATCACAGGTAACTCAACTAATCCTACAAGATTCCAGCATCCAGTTGCAGGAACATATAAGAAGGAAAGAGTAGAAGCTGGTAAGAAGTACTTCTCTGTTGCTTCAGGTGGTGGTACAGGTCGTACACTTCATCCAGATAACATGGCAGCAGGTCCTGCTTCTTATGGTATGACAGATACTATGGGACGTATGCACAGCGATGCACAGTTTGCAGGTTCTTCATCAGTTCCAGCACACGTTGAAATGATGGGACTTATCGGTGCAGGTAATAACCCTATGGTTGGTATGACAGTTTCAACTGCAGTTTCAATTGAAGAAGCAGCAAAGGCTGGAAAATTCTAACAGCAAATTAATTCTTTAAAGTCTAATAAGGCAATTGATGTTTGAAAATTATATTTTTAGACATTAATTGCTTTTTTTAGTAACTATTCACAGTTTGATTTGTGCAAATGATTAAAAAACAACTTAAAAAAATTAATTAAGTGGTGAATATATACAATTTTACTACAATTTTTTGTTGAAAATTATAGTAAAAAGTGATATACTGCATTTAATCCCGATATCCTTAGTTGTCGTGGATTTAATCTATTTACTGGAGAAAAAGGGTAAGAAGTATGGGAATAAGTACGTTTTATTGCAAATCAACTGCTGACGGAAGGCAGATTGTGGCTAAAAACCATAAAGATGCTGCAGAGAAGTTTGTAAATGAGATGCTGCATAATTGCTATAAGTTTAAACTTAAGAAAGTTTCTGAAGGAGCTGCAAAGTCTGAACCTGATTATTCTGTTCAGGTAAGTATTGCTGGAGAGGATAAGATTCAGTATTTTCAGTATTCCAGTCTGAAACCTAAACATAGTACCAAGTTCATTTAAGGTATTGTTTTGTTATAATTGTTATTTTTTGAAACTGGTGAAAGGACAGTTGGTGTGAAAACACTAATTGTCTTTTTTTGA
This sequence comes from Eubacterium sp., assembly GCA_024687845.1. Next base: position 7,057 of record JAILEL010000181.1, on the reverse strand, counting down.
TAATGAAACGTTTCGCTTTCCGATGCTGCTGGTGTGTTTTGGTTGAGGAAATGGCGAAAATATAGTATAATTACAATAATAGCTTTGTTAATGTACTAGGGGTTGAAGGTTATGTAATAGGCTATTAAAAATGATTGGGGAGAGTACGATATGGGGAGTGCTGAACCTATTACATATTTTGAAAATTATACGCCTGTTGGTGATATTATAGTAGCTGCAGTCTGTATTTTGATGATTATTCTGGTTCAGACTACATATGTTAGCAGAACAAAGAGCTATATTCTTTTTAATGGAATGATAGCACTGCTTCTTGTTGCGGTTTTTTCTGATCTACTGTATCATTTTCTTTCTGTCGAAGTTACAAGCGACAGCTATTTCAGTGTCTATTTTTTCAAATCTTTATATCATGCAAGTCTTTTTGGAATTCTGTTTCTCTTTGTTTGGTATGTTATGGAGATACAGATAGTAACAGGACTGGAGTTCAAGATTGTTTATTTCATTTCTTTTTTAATTCTTATAGCGGTTATTATTGTAGATGCTTATAATTCCATGAAACAATATAATAATTTGACCGGATTAGCGAAAGGAAAGAAGGGCTTTAGTGTTTTTGGTCTGGGTTATGTTCTTTTTATTGCTATAATAATGTATCTTCTTATCAGACATAGACATAGTGTTTTCAAGAAAGTTATGATAGGCTTCTATGGTTCTATTGCTGTTGCATTTCTTCTTTTATTTACACAACGTCTTTTCAATCAGTCTTCATTCACTTCAAGTACATTTCTTTTTCCTATTATTGCCATGCTTTATCTTCTTCATTCCAATCCTTATGATATGGAGTCTGGGGCAGTTGGAGCTGACGCTTTGAAAAGTTATGTCGGTTATAACTATAAGAGAAAAAAAGAAATGTTGATCGGAAGCATGTATCTGCCTGAGTTTGATGGTGAAGGAAAAAAACTTCCTAAAGAAGTAACTGATATTATTAGAATGGTTGCAAGTGATTTCTTAAAGTATGCTGTTTTATTTAAGATAAATAATGGACAGGTTATTTTGACTGCTGATATTGATAGTAATCCTGACTATGAGAATAAGATGAATAAGCTTATCAATATCTTCCTGGAGTCCTATAATATATACCATTATGATTACAAAATTGTTATAGGCAAGTCGATGGAAGAAATAAGCCGTAAAAATGAATACATTAAATTTATCAAACATATACATAAAGACATGCAAATAAATAGTATTCATTTCATGGAATTTGGAGATGTTCTTCTGTACAATAAGCAGGAATACATTCTGAAAGAACTCGAGGATATCTATCACAGGAAGGATATGAATGACTCGCGTATTGAAGTTTATTGTCAGCCTGTATTAAATGTTAAGTCAGGAAAATATGATACTGCTGAAGCTCTTATGAGACTTAATCTTCCAGAAATTGGTCTCGTTCCTCCTGATAAGTTTATATATTTGGCTGAGGAATATGGTTACATACATACTTTGTCGCTGATCATTTTATCAAAAACCTGTCATCAGATACGTAAATTATTGATTGATGGTTACGATGTGAAACGAATTTCTGTAAATATTTCAGTACTTGAGATGAGAGACAGTGATTTCTGTAAAGATTTTAATGAGATTATTAAAAATACAGGTATTCCGGATGATAAGATTGCTATAGAAGTTACTGAGTCACAAAATGAAAATGATTTCAATACAATGAAGAATATTATTGATGAGTTGAAAGAGAACGGTGTTAAGTTCTATCTGGATGATTTTGGTACAGGCTATTCTAATTTTGAACGTATCATGGAGCTTCCATTTGATATTATCAAGTTTGACCGTTCACTTGTTATTGAATGTGCCAGAAATGAAAAGGCTGAGAAGATGGTTGAAAGTATGGCGAAGATGTTTACTAATATGGAATATTCTGTTCTTTATGAAGGAATTGAAACCGATAAAGACGAGAAAAGATGTATTAAAATGTCGGCTTCATATCTGCAAGGGTATAAGTATTCACAACCGATTCCTATTGAACAGCTGACAAAATTTTTAGATAAGAAAAGCAAGTGACTCATTAAAGAATAGTAACAAAGAATAATGAAATAATAAGGGGGATGTCAGATGGCAAAATATATAATGGCTTTAGATGCAGGAACAACAAGTAATCGTGCTATTCTTTTTGATAAGGATTGTAGAATAGTTTCAGTAGCACAGAGAGAATTTACACAGATTTATCCTCATCCAGGCTGGGTAGAGCATGATGCAAATGAAATATGGTCCACTATGCTCGGAGTTGCAGTTGAAGCAATGGCTAAAGCTGGAGTAAGCGCTGAGGATGTTGCTGGAATTGGTATAACAAATCAGCGAGAGACAACGATCGTTTGGGATAAGGAAACAGGGGAACCTGTATACAATGCTATAGTATGGCAGTGTCGAAGAACCTCTGAATATTGTGACAGCTTAAAAGAAAAAGGTTTAGAGGAGAGTATCAGATCAAAAACAGGTCTTGTTATAGATGCTTATTTTTCAGCAACTAAGCTTAGGTGGATTCTTGAAAATGTTGATGGAGCAAAGCAGAGAGCGAAGGATGGAAAACTCCTTTTTGGAACTGTTGATACCTGGCTCATTTGGAAGCTCACTCATGGAAGGGTTCATGTTACGGATTATTCAAATGCTTCTCGTACCATGATGTACAATATTACAGAACTAAAATGGGATAAGGATATTCTAGAAGAACTTGATATTCCAGAATCAATGCTTCCAGAAGTAAAGGATAGCAGTTGTGTTTATGGTACAGCTAGCAAGCACATTTTAGGAAGGGAGATTCCGATTGCCGGCATAGCCGGAGATCAGCAGGCTGCTCTTTTTGGACAACAGTGCTGGGAAAAAGGAAATGCAAAAAATACTTATGGAACTGGCTGCTTCCTTCTTATGAATACGGGGGACAGTCCGGTATTTTCAGATAATGGACTAGTAACAACAATTGCATGGGGAATTGATGGAAAGGTTCAGTATGCATTGGAGGGGTCGGTATTCATTGCTGGAGCATCTATCCAGTGGCTCCGTGACGAGATGAGACTTATAGACAGTGCTGAAGATTCAGAATATATGGCTACCAAGGTAAAGGATTCAAATGGTTGTTATGTGGTCCCTGCATTTACAGGACTCGGCGCTCCATATTGGAATCAGTATGCAAGAGGTACCATTGTTGGAATTACCCGAGGCGTAAATAAATATCATATTATAAGAGCAACTCTTGAATCTATAGCCTTTGAAACTAATGATGTTCTGGCAGCTATGGAAAAGGATTCTGGAGTGAAACTCAACGAGCTGCGAGTGGATGGCGGTGCATCTGCAAACAATTTCCTGATGCAGACACAGGCTGATATAATAAATGCAACTGTAGTCCGTCCGAATTGTCTTGAAAGTACTGCGATGGGAGCTGCATTTCTTGCAGGTCTGGCAGTTGGATACTGGAATTCCCGGGATGAGCTTCGAACAGTCGTAAGCATTGACCGAGTATATAAGCCTTCTATAGAAGCCTCCGAAAGAAGTAAGAGAATAGAAGGCTGGACTAAGGCCGTCAGCCGCAGTCTGGATTGGGTATGATTCTGCTTAAATGTTTTTGGGCAGTTTACCTCGGATAATCCAGTCGATAATCCTGTCGCAGGCATGATTGTCTGTATGGTCGAAGTTATTTCTGACATATTCTTCAACCTTTTCATACTCAAAGTTTTCAGTTTCAATTGAATCAATCAATTCATCGAAGGTTTCTGCAATTTTACCAGGCACATTTGCCCGATAATCTCTGTGGAAACCTCTTTCTTTTGTATATTCATCGATATCAAATGCGTAGAAAAGCATTGGCTTTTTCATAAGTGAAAACTCATAGATGTTTGATGAGTAATCAGTAATGAGAATGTCGGTGATGTAAAAAAGATCATTGATATCAGGATACGAAGTGAGATCAAGCATCCTGTCACTATATTCTTTTGGAATCGGAACTGGTTCAGAGACAAAAGGATGCATTTTGAATATTATATAGGAATCCGTTTTCTGGCACATTTTATAAAGCTTGTCAAAGTCTAACATATCATAAGGATAGTAGGCTTTTCTTTTGTTTTCACCGCGGTATGTTGGTGCAAATAGAATGATATTACGTTTAGGTTTACATAATTCTGGATATGAATCATAGAGAGCTGTTTTTGTCTTTTCCATATAATCGGTATTTAAATATTTATCAAGTCTTGGCATTCCTGTTGGAAGCACCTGCTCATCATTTATTCCCCATACTTCCGAAAAGAAATGTCTAATCTTCTTAGAACCAGCGATTCCATAGGTGTATTGACGATGTCCTGAACGAGGGGCAGGACTTGCAGGCATGCCAAAACGACTGTAACCGGTTGATTTGAAACCGGCTCCAGCATGCCAAAGCTGGGTGATTACAGCACCTTTGATAGTGAGCCAATCTGTGGTCTGGCTATGATCATCAAGAAATATATAATTAGCCGAAGCTATTTTGGACAATGTTTTTATCCAGTGTAATATACTGTAATGTTTTGTGGTCACAGCTCGTAGTGCTTCGTGAGTTTTATAGCCTTTTTTATGAAGAGCTTCCTTTAGAGCTGTCATATTTGAGCCCATTTCTTCACTTTGATCAGACATGAGAAGAATATAGGGACTATTTTTTGAAAAATTATTCTTGTGCAGGATAATATATTCAATATTATAGATGCCTCTAAGAATCATCTTAGCTGTATTATGTCTAAAACTTCTAAGTCCCGAAGCCAACCTTCTGGATAAACTCAGGTTTTTTAATTTGACATCTGAAGCTTTGATTTTGAAACTATTTTTTGCAGAAAATTGTACTCTATAAGCCCGTTCACTATGAAAATAAACAAACTCACGATTGTATTTGACTGGATTTAAATCTATGGCAGGTTGAATAAGAGTGTGTGAAGTGTGCCCTTTATCTTTGGTTTCAAAGTAAAGATTGTATATTCCAGTAGGAAGCATCTTGCAGTTACCAGGATTGGTAATATTAAGACGGAATTCCTTTATATGAGCGTTGCTAAGTTTAGTATTTTTTTCTGGATTATCAGAGTAGCATTTTAAATTAAATCGTATATTACCATCAGAATTGATGAGGTACACATTTCCATCATAAGGACAGTCCGCCTTTATATAGAAAGAAATCCATATACGATCCCATTTAATTTTTGAAACATAATAATCCATTTTATTTTCCTATCTTAAAGTTTTTTATTTCATCCCATCATAGCATTTTTTTATTTGTTCTTCAAATTTATATGCTTCTCTTGAACATTTATATGAATTTGTTAAAATACTGTTATCGTTTACGGTTTATAAGACAAAACAAAAGTCTTTGCTTATCTGTGAACAGGGAAGATTTGAATCGAGGTGAAATTAAGTGGATACAACAAAAATGTATGATTCTTTTAAAATATACCTGATAATGGCATGGGAAGAAATTATTACATGGATACATGATAATAATACGTCAGTTGCGGGATATTTTCTTAAGGTTTTTATAGCTGTTTTCGTATATATCGTTGCTAGTGACTTTATTAGCAAGTTTTTCCGAAAAATATATTCTGGCCTGACATTTGAAACCCGCGGCCAAAAGGCGATTCATATTGTACTCGAAATTATCCGTATTTCGGTTATGATAGTTATGATTTATATGATGGTAAGTCAGCTAAGACTGGTTGAACTAGATCCAATAGTAACCATGACAGCTGCTACAATCGTAGTTCTTATAATGGTAATACATGGAAAGCTATTTGAGGTTGTTGAGAAGATTGTTTTAGCTATCTACCGCCTGATTAAGAAAGACGAAATTATTTACTACAGTGCAACAACAGTTCAAGTACCGAATATCCCGGAATATACCTCTGTTGGAAAAGCTTTCAGATCATTTGCTAAATTTTTATATAAATTAGTAGGTTTTTTAGTAGCGATTGTTATAGTATTCTTCCTGTACCAAGGTGTTGCTTACCTTACTGAATCAGGAGGTATGGAGATTTCTCGATATATCAATATGCCTGAACAGCAAATGGCGAAGAACCTTGAAACTAAATTTACTGATAATTGTGAGGATATAGATAAGATTCCAATATATACAAATGAACATGTTAAAGTGAGGTCTGATGGAGACCTTGACATCATATATATAAATGGTAAACAAGTCGGAGTTAGTACTACTACGAGAAAATACAAATTCTATGGTGTAGCAGTTAATCAGACAGAAATTAAAGCGATGGATAAAATATCCTTCAAATATGAAGGTACTACTCAGGCTTTATCTGATGTATCAAGTGGTTTTTCTGATTCAATGATATATTACAATAATGCAAAAAATACCTGTCTTATTGTTACAATTAACAGAAGTTCGAACAGAGTTGTATGTGTGACTTACATTACAGATTATGAGACTGCACAGAACACTCTGAAGATAGCAGATTAGTGTATGCATATAAAATAAAATAGTCAGTTATAGTTAATAAAAAGAATAAAAATAGAAAAAAAGTAAAAAAACGTAATATTTTTTTAAAAAATCTTAATTTTCTTATTTACAACGGGTAAATCTTAGTATATAATTCTGCTTTAGTTGGATAAAGTGTCCAGGCATTCACTGATTGGATGAAATATTGGATGGGTGCGAAAGTATTATAAGTAAAGGAGAAAAAACTATGTCATATGTTGATGAGGTACTTGAGAAAGTAAAGACAAGAGATGCAGATCAGCCTGAGTTTATTCAGGCAGTAACAGAGGTGCTTAGCACACTTCGCCCGGTTATTGAGCAGGATGAGGAAAAATATCGTAAGCTTGCTATCCTTGAGAGAATTACAGAGCCAGATCGTCAGATCATGTTCAGAGTTCCATGGGTAGATGATAACGGTAATGTACAGGTTAACAGAGGTTTCCGTGTTCAGTTTAACAATGCAATCGGACCTTACAAGGGTGGTCTTAGACTTCACCCATCAGTAAACCTTGGTATTATTAAGTTCCTCGGTTTTGAGCAGATTTTCAAGAA
>JAILEL010000178.1 GCA_024687845.1 Eubacterium sp. | reverse complement strand
GAAGGCAGAATTCCAGAAGCTGATGACGAGCTTGTTATCATGAATATCTACGCTGATAGAAATGACATAGAGGTTGGAGATTTAGTGGTCCTTGCTGGAAAGGAATATAAGGTAACAGGTATCGGATGTGTTCCTGACTATAATCTCACTGTAAAGAACTTTTCAGATATGACAGCGGATCCGGAAAGCTTTGGTATAGCTATAATGAGTGATGAAGGATACGAGGCGCTACAGGGAACTGGTAAAGCTGGTGGTGAAACATATACTTATTCATATAAGCTGGATGAAGGAGTAGAAGCAAAGGATCTGAAGGAAGCAATCAAGGATATTGCTTTTGATTATAAGGCTTCCGGAAATGAATATCTTATAGAATATGTTGATAGATTATATAAAGACAAGACGGATTTTGAAGATGGACTTGCTGATCTTACTGACGGAACTGATGATCTATATGATGGGATCTCGGATGTGAATGATGGTGCAGAAGAACTTAGGAGTGGAGTTGAAGAGAATAATAAAAGTTTTGATCTTTTGAAGAATACCCCATATGAGGGATTAACCAAGATCACGGATGGATACTTAGAAGGCGCTGAAGAATTAAAGGGTGGAACGGATGAACTTCTGGACGGAGCTGAGGATTTTAAAGAAGGTGTTCAGGAGTTTGATGAGGAAGTAAGAGAATTTTTGGATAAAAATTACACGGTGGATATAGTGAATCTGGAGAGCTTTTATGAGAATAAGGATAATCCAAGGATCGCCAGTGATGCAGCCAGTGATGTAATTATCAAGAAGTTGGTAAGCCTTGTGGCAGGAGCAATCCTGGTTATGCTTTTTGCTTATGTCATATCAGTATTCATTATTCATCAGATAAATGAGGAAAGCAGTATTATCGGAACGCTCTACGCTATGGGTATGAAAAGAGGTGCGCTTACACTGCATTATATAATGCTTCCGACGCTTGTGACATTTATTGCAGGACTAGTGGGAATGGTGTTAGGCTTTAGCAGTATAGGTGTGGATTTTCAGATGCAGGACAGCTATCTATATTACAGTGTTCCAAAGATGGATAAAGTATATCCGCTGTATATAATCATTTACTGCGTGGTTATGCCACCGGTGATTTCAATTCTGGTTAATACACTTGTGATACGCAAGAAGCTGTCAAGAACAGCCCTTTCGCTTATTAAAAATGAACAGGAAAGTCTCGTAAATGGTGGAAGAGGTGTATTTGCTGCTATGAGTAATTCGTCTGCTGGAGTAAAGGCTAAAGGCAGAAGGGGCAAAGGATTTCTTTGTGAGTTCTCCGGAAGACAGATGATGCGTGAGAGAAGAAGTGTATTTACTGTTGTGATCGGAATGGTTGTCGCCCTTCTCATATTTATGATCGGTCTTGACTGCTTTGTGCTCTGCAACAATGTAAAGAGAGAGAATCTGGCCGATATCAATTATGAATATATGTATATTTATAAATATCCAACAGAGAAAGTACCTGAAGGCGGAGAGGCATGCTTTGCCAAGAATCTCTCCATGAATTATCTTGATTATTCACTGGATGTAAACGTAATAGGTATCGATAAGGACAATCCTTATTATAATTTCAAGACCAGTGGAAATAAGAAGGATATAGTGATAGCTTCGTCGACGGCTCAGAAATATGACCTTAAGATTGGTGATACATTTATCTTGGATGATACATCTGAGGATGTGAGATATGCATTTACGGTCTCTGATATAGTGCCTTATTCCATCGGCCTTACAGCATTTATGGATATTGATGAAATGAGAGAACTATTTGGAGAAAGTGACGACTATTACAATATGGTTCTTTCGGATAAGAATCTGGGGATTGAAAGTGGGCGTCTAAGTTCTGTAACAAAGAGAGCAGATATCGAGAGTGCAGCGGGCATCTTCGTGGATCAGATGATGTCACTTATAGTGATACTTATTGCAGTATCCATTTTGATATTTATTGCGGTTATGTATCTGATGTTAAATGTAATGATAGACAGAGCTTCATTTGGAATATCTCTTGTAAAAATATTTGGATACAGAATGAAAGAAATCAGAAGAGTATATCTGGATGGAAACTTTTATGCAGTGATGCTGGGGGCTTGTATCGGTATCCCAGTTGTCAAAAAGATCGCAGACATGATATATCCGTATTTTATAGCAAATACAGCTATGGGGATGAATCTTCATATTGAGTGGTTCTTATATGGAGCAGTTATTCTTGGAATAGTTTCGGTTTATCTT
>JAILEL010000081.1 GCA_024687845.1 Eubacterium sp. | reverse complement strand
CTAGTATAGAGATTTCTAATTAATTGGACTCTAAACTTGCCTGTTTTCCAGAATAGCACAGCACCAAAAGCCTCGGAATAGCCCACTATTCCTACGTTTTTGATACTGCACTCTCTGAAAAACATTCTGCGTTTATAGTCCAGTTAATTAAGAAACACTATACTAGAAACAGTACGAAAACCGCTGCCAATATATGTCAGCAGTACAACAGTTAACCCCAATAAGCATTTCAAAAAAGCTGTTCCTATTATACTATAATCAGTAGAATCAATCCATCAAAAAATCAAAAAAAATCTACTTTCCATCCACCTCTTCTTTTGCGACTTTTCCCTCGTGAAGTATCTGATGAAGTTTCTCACTGTCTTCGTCCTGAAGTGCCTGTTTATACTCCTTCAGATAATCAATAATAGTGTCCAGTTCATAGATCAGATTGTCTTTATTCTCCATAAATATCTCTGTCCACATGTCTTCATTCAGCCATGCAACTCTTGTCATATCCTTGTAGCTTCCTGCAGAAAATCCCTTATGCTCTCTCGCTGTAGGACTCTTTATATATGCATTAGAAACAATATGAGCCATTTCTGAGGTAAATGCAATCAGCTTATCATGCTTATCAGGTGTACAGATTGTCATTCTTCCAAAATTGCAAGGAGCCAGGATTTCCTTTAGCTTCTCAAGAGTCTCAATATCAAAAACATCCTCAGGAACAACAATCATTGATGCATCTTTGAAAAGCTTCGAACTGCTGTATTTGTAACCAGAATATTTCTTTCCTGCCATTGGGTGACCGCCAAAGAAGGTAAAGCCATATTTTTTTGCTAGAGGAAAGCATTCAGCACAGATTCTTCTCTTAAGACCACCTGTATCCATAACAATCGCATCCTGTCTTACATATGGAGCAATCTCATTTACATAGTCAATAACCGCCTGATTATAGAGAGCAGGAATGATAAGATCACATTCTGAAATGTTATCAATGGTCAGCTCACCATCTAAAACTCCCTCTTCAAGTGCTGTTTCAAAGACTTCTCTGTTTCTATCACAGCCCAGTACTCTGGCATTTGAATTCTTCTTAAATGCTTTGGCATAGGAACCACCGATAAGTCCCAGTCCTGCAACTCCAACTATCAGATAATCGCGAGTCTGTGATTCTTCATTATTCTCTTCCACAAAATTAGACTTATCTTCAATAGATTCACTCATATTCGTTTCAATCTCCTTATATATATTCATATTACTTTAGCGCATTAACGTAACAAAGTATAGACTCCCCGACTCCATTTGTCAATAGATTGTTGAATAAATCATAACCTTGTGGTACTATTGCTACGTTAATTAAACTACCCTATCACTACAGCAAGGAAAAATTATGAAAAGCAACACCATTTCATTAGAAAACAAAAATCACCGCTTCGGCGGTACAGTAAGAGCTATAGCATCCAAATCTCATGCTCATAGACTCCTTATTTCAGCTGCACTTTCAAGCTCAGCTGTAACTATGGTAACTCCAGACTCATCTAAAGATATAGAGGCAACTGTAAACTGCCTTACCGGACTGGGAGCAGAGATAAGCAAAACCTCTGATTCATATTTAATAAAACCAATCAGCCCACTTGGTGCTGTGAATTCTAAGAATTCCGAAAATTCTGAGAGTACACTCAGCATCGATTCAGGGGAAAGCGGTTCTACACTTCGTTTTATAATTCCAGTTATTGGAGCGTTGGGAATCAACTGCGACATTTCTATGCATGGCAGGCTGAGTGAGAGACCACTTTCACCCATGTACGAAGAACTCATTTCCCATGGTCTTACCATGTCACCTCAGGGGTCAAACCCACTTCATATAGAAGGAAAACTAAATGGCGGGACTTATACTATAGCAGGAAATATTTCTTCACAGTTTATTACAGGTCTTCTTTTTGCACTTCCGCTGATAGAAGAAGACAGCGTTCTTCATGTTACTGGTAGACTTGAGTCAAGGCCATATGATGATATAACGCTTAAGGTTCTTAAGGACAGTGGAATAGATATAGTAGAAACCAAGGCTCGTAATTCCGATACAATCTTTAATATAAAAGGCAGACAAAAATATCACTGCCCTGATGTTGTATATGCCGAAGGCGACTGGTCAAATGCAGCATTTTTCCTATCTGCAGGTGCCATAGGCGATAGTCCTGTCACTGTAACGGGACTTAATATCCATTCCCTTCAGGGAGATAAGAAGATTCTTTCTATTCTTGAATCCTTTGGTGCCAGAGTAACAATGGATGCAAACCAAACATCAATTACTGTCTCACCTGCGAATCTGCATGGTACTGAAATCGACGCAACTGATATTCCAGATCTTGTTCCGATTATCAGCGCCATTGCATCAGTTGCATCGGGCAAGACAGTAATCCGAAACGTAGAGCGCCTTAGAATAAAAGAAAGTGACAGAGTACAAACAGTCGTAGGTACTCTCTCAATTCTTGGTGCAAATATCTATGAAGCAAATGATGCTATCATTATTCATGGTATTCCTTCTCTTAGAGGTGGAACGGTTGACAGCTGCAATGATCATAGAATAGCCATGACATCTGCTATAGCATCTATAAGATGTAAAGAACCGGTAACCATTACAAACTGTCAGGCGGTTGAGAAATCCTATCCAGGCTTTTATGAGGATTTCCAGTCCTTAAATTTCTAAAACCTCATTCTTGCCAGGATAAAATCAAGCGTAAAAAAAGATGACAGTCATCATCTGTCATCTTTTTTTAATGGATCCTGTTTTAATATATCAGGCTCTAAGGCTGAAAGGTAAGCATCCAGCTCATCATCTATAGTATTGTTTACAGGTTTTTTCTGTTCAGTTTGCATCTCATCAGATTCTCCAACTGGTGAGTCTGTCTCCTGCCTGCTCTCAGGCGACGCCAGTTCATCGTCCTCATTAAGTGTATCTATTACAAATCTATACACAATGGAACCAAGATATAGCAGCACTCCTATCCAGAAGCATATAAGACCGGGACCGACAAAATACATATATTTCATATGATCCGCCCCCGCCATTCCAAGGTCTCTGGCTAGAATTATCTTATCTCTCCATCCAGATACCATATTCTTCGCCTCTGATGCCATTCCCCTGAAGACAGAAGTATGGCTCATCAAAAACATTAGTACCACAACCGCTCCCAGCAGTCCAAGTCTCACGGTTTTCCTGCGATCTACCAAAACATCTTCCATAAGAATGTGGTCCTTAAGTCCTAAGAATGCAAGGAAAAGAACTACACACCAGTACATTATAAAAAGAACCAGCGGAAGAGAACTCTTGAAACTGAAAACCCGGTCGATTACATTTCCCTCAAGATCACGGGTAACCATCATATCCAGTCCTCTTTTCACACTGGAATAAAACGAGAAGCCGCCATAAGACGTCTCGGTATATCTGACATATGTATTCATCCAAAATAATACTGTCGCCGCAAGCATAAAAACACAGCCTGCAAGCGACAATATTCCTGCACGTTTATAAGCTTTCGGATCCTCATAAAATGGTCTTTCGTTACCACTTGTCATGGACATAAACTCCATCCTCTCCAAGTTTCTTCAACTTGTCCTTAACTATTTCAAGCTCTTCAAGATAAGTCATTCCAAACCACTGTTCATCCGTAGGGATACATTTAACCTGTCCCTGATTTCTTTCAAGTATACTCTGAACTGCATCGGAGATTGTCTCCTCAAATGTATCAGGACGGTCCTTTACGCCTTCTACGAAGCGTTCAGCAAAGCTTACCTCTATATCATCAATGAAGCCTTCACTGAAAGCCCAGAGATTCATCGAAGCAAGTGCTCCATTCGGAATAAGGTGAAATGAAACGCCGTCATCTAAAGTATAATAACCTCTTTCATCTTCAAGCTTGATGTTCTTTCTCTCATCTATTCTAACAAGCTTGCCATTTTCATCAGCCTGGCAGATACCTCTGCTCACAGTTCCTGTAGGACTAAGAGTTTTAACAAGGTCATAGCATATACAGCCATGCTCTCCCTTTTCCTTCGCATTTATCAGAAAATCATATGCTGCAAGGTACGCTCCCCTGCCGTAAAAATCATCTGCATTTATTGTAAGGAATTTCTTTCCCTTAAGGGCCTTACGTGCACTCCATAATGCATGAGTAGTACCCCAAGGCTTTGTTCTGTTTTCAGGAATCTCTACATTTGCCGGAACATCTTCCAGTGACTGATAAACATAGGAAACCGGAATCTTCTTGCTCACCCTGTCTCCAATAGCCGCTTTGAATTTGTCCTCAAAATCCTTACGTATAATAAATACTACCTCTGAAAAGCCAGCCTCTATTGCATCATAGATAGCATAATCCATCAAAATATGCCCTTCCTTGTCAACAGACTGAATCTGCTTCAGACCCTTAAATCTGCTTCCAAGCCCCGCTGCCATAATAACCAGAACTGGTCCATTTTTCTTCATAATACTTTTCCCTCTTCATAAATTATTTAATCTATTCAGCAGAGTCCTCTGAATCCTCTTCTGGAACCTGCTCAGTAATCATATCTTCACTATCCTTGGTCTCAATATACTGATTGATCTCATCCTGTGTAACAATCTCTCCAGAAAGTACTCGATTGATAAGTTCCTTACCGTAAGCAATGTCCCCCTCATTCTGAAGCATTACATAGGCCTCTGTTCCAAGTGAATAGCATACCTGCTCTGAATCTGAACCACCTACACTGTATGTAAGAACTGTCCAGTTTCCATTATCAAGTGTACTCTGTACCAGATATCCTACCTCATCCTTAGCCATGTCAGTCTGGAAAGAATCTGACATATCGTCCATAAGTGAAGAATATTTCTTAAGAGTCTCAGCTGACTCAAGCTTCTCAATAGTTGCCTTGATAACCTGCATCTGGTTACGTCCACGCTGTCTGTCACCATCGATAAATGCGTATCTGCATCTTGCAAAACCAAGTGCTTCCTCACCATTCAGATGATTGATTCCTTCTTCATATGAATAAGTTCCCTCTTCAGTAATAGATGTGAAGCTTTGGTCTGAATAAACATCAACTCCACCTAATGTATCTATTATACTCTGGAAACCAGAGAAATTAATCCTTACATAATAACTTATATCTGTATCATAAAGGTTCTCCAAAGTTCCAATAGAACTCTCGATACCATAGATTCCAGCATGTGTCAGCTTGTCCTTCTTGCCATTAGTTCCATCAATCTCAACATAATAATCTCTTGGAGTTGAGAGAAGAAGAACCTGCTTAGTCTGATTGTTGATTACTCCGATAATATTAACATCACTTCTACTTCTTGCAGTAACTGAGCCAAATGTATCAATACCGCTAAAATAAGCACAGAATCTGTCCTTATCAGTTTCTTCTACCTTAACCTCTTCCAGCTTCTCAGTAATCTTATTCTCCATAATTATCTTGAGGTTCTTAGTATAGTCAACATATTCTTCAGTACTATCGAGAGCAAGAAGTGAACCTGTATTCGTAATGAACGACTGAATAGCTCCGCCTTCAAATGCACCAATAAGTCCAAAGATTGATTCATATTCCTGAGTACTTATAGTAACTCCAAGATCAGACTCAATCTTCTGAATAGTTTCATCGACATGGGAGGTATCATCATTATTTATAATACCGAATACATATCCATTATCAACAGCTTCATTTATTGAGGTAACCGGATCATCCTTAGATACATACACATTTATCTCATCAACCTCGACAGACTCACCTGTGACCTTATTTATAGCCTTTGTTGTTACGTATAGGTAATATGTAGCCACACCCATCATAACGCACATAAGTCCTGATATGACAATAGCGGCTATCTGAGGTTTCTTGCTCTTCTTCTTAGCCAACAGGAAAACTAAAAAAGGAATCAGGACTAATAATAAAGAACCTAAAATTCCCGGAACCTGAGGAACCATTTTCGTAGATAGTGCAAGATATATTACAATTAAAGAAACAACCGCTTCAATTCCCGCCAGAATAAATCCGGTAATGCTTAACTTACTCATTTTGTCTAAAGACACCTCACTGATATTTTCTAATCTAATTTGCAGAAATGCATTACATCACAATATGATAACACAAAAAACATTTAATTCAAACACTTTCTTGACTATATTGACTAATAAATATTAGAATAAAGTGTGGAATTTTCTTAAAAATTCATGAATATTTACTATTCAATTCTAAAAGTAATGTAAAATGGACGGATAGATAAAATGGATAACAAAGCTAATAATCTACAAAATTATGCTGAAATGCTGGGAATCACTCTGAATGAGAAGCAGCTTCATCAGTTTGAAACCTATAAAAATATGGTTATTGAGAAGAATAAAGTAATGAACCTCACTGCCATCACTGATTCACAGGAATTCGACCTGAAACATTTTGCAGATAGTCTGTCACTGGTAAATGCAGTTGCACAGGCGAAGGCACTCGCTGCTCAGTCTACTGTCATTGACGTAGGAACCGGAGCAGGCTTCCCGGGAATCCCTCTTAAGATTGCATTTCCAGGAATAAAACTAACACTTCTGGATTCACTGAATAAAAGAATCCGCTTTTTAGATGAAGTAATAAAAGAACTGGGTCTGGAGGATGTGACAACTATCCATGCCCGTGCGGAGGAAGGTGCAAGGAAAAGTGAGCTCAGAGACAGCTTCGATTTTGTTGTATCCAGAGCAGTTGCAAACCAGAGCACACTGACCGAATACTGCCTCCCTTATGCCAAAACAGGCGGATATTTCATAGCTTATAAATCAGGTGACATAGAAGAAGAACTGAAGTCCGCCGCAAAAGCCATCAAAACCCTGGGTGGCAAGCTGGAGGAGACCATCGCCTTCGACCTGGTTGACTCAGATATCAAGCGAAGCTTTGTCGTAATCCGAAAGACTAAAAATACTCCCGGAGCCTACCCAAGAAAAGCCCCAGCGGCCAGCAAAACACCGCTTTAAGACTATCTCCCAAACGTTAACAGAACTTTCACAGTTTATCTATTTTTTATTCACAAAATGTGTTAATTTGTTGACAAATATTTCACAATTTTGTGTTAAAGTATAGGAGAATACCCACATTATTATATGTATGCCCTTTAGTAGCAGTAATAGTCGCTATAATTTGTAAAGGATGGAAGTGAGAAGGTTTTTATGGTGTTTAGTCGAAGGGAGAAAGATTATGGGAAAATCAAATATTATAGAAAGGTTAAGCGAAGCGTGTGCAACTGAAAAAGGGTTTCTTGCCATAATAAAAATGGACAGCGTATTAACGCTTGAAAGGTTAATCGACGAGCTGAATGGCGAGATAAAT
This sequence comes from Eubacterium sp., assembly GCA_024687845.1. The sequence goes on along the minus strand of JAILEL010000081.1, from coordinate 13,051 downwards.
GGTAAAGCCGATGGCGACAAGATTCAGAACGATCTGGTCCGCATCATCGACAGTTCAACTGAAAACTACGACATTAAAGGTTGTATAGGAAGTAATGAATTCGTTATTTTCTATAAGGACATGGAAAACAAGAAGGGAATTGAAGAGATCTATTCTTACATAGGTGAGAAGGTAAATGAGTTGTCTCAGAAATATTCCGAACTCGATACATCTGCACCAGTTGAGGTTTCCATGGGTGCTGTTATGGTACCTGAACAAGGAACCAACTATGAAGAGCTGTTTGATAAGGCCGACGTGGCTCTTGAAAAATCCGCTGGCAAGAGCAATGTTGTTTTCTATGATTTCGGCGATTCTGCAGATAGCAACAAAGGTGCTATGTGTGTAGATTATCAGAACTACAAGACTATAAAAGAATTTTTGACAAACTATAATGATACATATCAGAGTGTTGCCTGTGAGCTCACATTTACATTTGCCCCAGTAGATGAGATAAGATTCGACAATCCTTACGAAGAGGCATATAAAGAAGCACGCGAGGCAATCATCAAGTCACTCAGAAAGAGCGACGTTGTCACCGTATCTGCTAACAAGGTTTTTGCGCTTCTGCCTGAAATCAATATGCAGAACACAATCTGTGTAATCAACAGAATCCGTAACAGATTCCAGGTGAATGGACTTGACGAGGATCTGATTGTAAATGTAGCCTCCCAGATGATAGGACCAGAAAGAGACTATCCTGTATGGCTGCAGATAGCTATATAACCCCCAAAAAAGATGAGCCCTCAAAGGCTCATCTTTTTTTGCGTTTCAGTTTTCCTGTTTACGCTCTCTATATTTTTTGTCCCGCTCTCGCTTTTTTGTTTGAATGACAGCTCGCTTCTTTTTGATCTCCGAAAATTTTGATTTATTTATTGGGACAACCTTTTTAACAACGAATACATTTTCCGAACTGTCTGAAGCAGATCTCATCTTGATAGTTGACATCATCCTACCATGACGAATGCATTTGCCAACACCAAGCTCTGTTGAATTATTAATCTGAAATGGATTTATAAGCTTTGTTGTCTTCCTTCCACACTGAACGCATCTGATATCGGTAATATTCCGATCCATTAGTGCCTCTTTCTTGGATGGATATTCACCGAATATTTCATCCAGAATTCCATCATGAAAATCGTGAATATTGTCCGTGCGCTTCTTAGGATGCCTATATACGTCATAAACGTATTTCTCACTTATATCTCCAAGCTTTCCGTCCTGCATAATCCTCGCAGTATAGTAAGCATCATTTATCGCCGCATGAAACGGTCTGTCATGAGGAAGCTCAAGATGGTCTATCGCCTTCTCCAGCTTGCACACCGTGTTATCCTTGGTGTATTTCTCTGCATAAATCTGCTGAATATCATAGAATCTTAGCGGAAATGCCATCCTCTGCATCTTATAAAAATCCATATTATTCTGCAGAATGTTCAGGTCTGATGGTCCCCAGGAACAAAATGTATACGAGCCATTCGAATCCTCGCCACACCATTCCAGAAACTCTGTACAGGCCTCCTTAAATGGAACTCCCTCAGTCTTCAAAGTAGTCTCGTCATAATTCAGAATATCTCTGATATATCTATGCAGCTTCGTATATAGCTTTGGCTTAATAAGCTTATTAAATTCTCCTGTAATCTGATACTCTTCATTCAGCCTTACAGCACCTATTTCAATTATCTCAAATGGCATCCTTGGATGTTCTCCGGCCTGTCCGTTAGGGCTCTGGTTCCACTCAAGATCAAATACGATATAATTCATATTCTATCTGCAATGCTCCCGCAAGTAGTTTTTATCAGGTATAAATAGCAATCATACTATCTCACTATTAAATCCAAGCAATATAATTCTAACAGAACAGCTCTATATATTCAAGTACAGCATTATCATAGTTACATCGGCTGGGGACACGCCCGAGATTCTTGATGCCTGGCCTATGGAACGCGGTCTCACAGCTTCCAGCTTCTGTCTCGCTTCTATTCTAAGATTCTTGACCTTTGAATAATCGATGTCTTCCGGAATCTTCTTCTCTTCCATTCTAAGGAAATGTTCCACCTGCTTTTTCTGTCTGTCTATATAGCCTTCATATTTTATTGAAATGTTAATCTGCTCGATAACCTCTCTAATGAAACTTGGGTCTGGTAAATCACTATGTAATTCGCTTTCTGATACTTCGGAAAGTCTAAGTTCTACCGGTCTTTCATTATCTATCTCTGTAATCTTTTCATAACTGAATTCCGGTCTTCTAATGATATCAGCCAGTGAAACCGCAGTATGGATTGGAGCACTTTCGTACTTTGCCAGGAATTCCTGAGTCTCTCTTCCTGCACCTATCATAGTCTCCTTAAGGCGTGAAATCTCTGACTCGATAAGGCGTCGCTTCTCACAAAAAGCGGCATATCTCTTATCATCTATAAGTCCAATCTCATGGCCTATATCTGTAAGTCTGAGATCAGCATTATCCTGTCTCAGAAGAAGCCTGTATTCAGCACGGCTGGTCATCATTCTATAAGGTTCCTTGGTTTCCTTAGTCACAAGGTCATCAATCAGCACGCCAATATAGCCGTCAGATCTCGATAAAACAACAGGTTCCTTACCCTGAAGAAGTCTAGCTGCATTTATTCCAGCCATAAGTCCCTGAGCTCCCGCTTCCTCATAACCACTACTTCCATTCAGCTGACCAGCTGAAAAAAGTCCATGTACATTTTTAAACTCAAGTGATGGCTTAAGGTCTGTAGCTGAGATACAGTCATATTCGATTGCATATGCTGGTCTCACGATTTTAGCATTTTCAAGCCCTGGAATCGAATGCACCATTCTGTACTGCACATCTTCAGGAAGAGAAGAGGACAGCCCATCAAGGTACATTTCCGAAGTGAACTCGCCCTCAGGTTCAACAAAGAGCTGGTGCCTGTTCTTATCAGGAAATTTCATTACTTTATCTTCTATAGACGGGCAGTATCTCGGCCCGGTTCCCTTTATAACACCTGAAAAAAGCGGAGAACGGTCAATATTCTCTCGGATAATCTCGTGAGTTTCCTCACTTGTATATGTAAGCCAGCAGGATATCTGATCTCTCATAATATCCTCTTCTTTATTGGTAAATGAAAATGGCTGAATATGCTCGTCACCCTTCTGCTCAGCCATAACAGAATAATCAATAGTATTTCCATCAAGTCTCGGTGGTGTACCTGTCTTGAAACGTCTTAGAGGAATTCCTGCATCAATCATTGACTGTGAGAGATGATTTGCAGCCATAAGACCATTCGGGCCGGTATAAGTAATCGTGTCACCATAGATACACATAGCCTTTAGATAAACACCTGTGCATAGGATAACCGCTTTAGCATGGTAAACTGCACCAGAAAATGTTTTCACACCAGTAATTCTGACAGTTCTTTTTCTATCTTTACTTGTATCATCGGTCACTGATGTTTCTGAATTCTCACTATCTCCTACTTCCTCAAACAGTAGCTCTGCAACCTCGCCCTGTCTCAGAGTAAGCTTTGGTTCAGCCTGAAGTGTCATTCTCATCTGCTTCGTATACTCACCCTTATCAGCCTGAGCGCGAAGAGAATGAACAGCAGGTCCCTTAGATACATTTAGCATCTTGGACTGAATGAAGGTTTTATCTATGTTCTTGCCCATCTCTCCGCCAAGTGCATCTATTTCTCTGACAAGGTGTCCCTTGGAACTTCCACCAATATTAGGATTACAAGGCATGAGAGCAACACTGTCCATACTGACAGTAAACATGATAGTCTCAAAGCCCATTCTTGCAGCAGCAAGTGAAGCCTCACATCCAGCATGTCCCGCTCCAACAACTACTATATCGTACGATTCTTCTACGTTCATATAAACACTCCAGAATTTCTATAATAATTTGTAATTGTTCAGTTACACATATTTTATGATAACACAAATAGTTAAATCGTTACCTATCGTACCATATCTGCTTTGCAGATATGCAATCCTTACTTCGTAAGTCTTGGCTGTGCTTCGCACAGCGTATCCTCGCTTTGCTCGGAGCAACGATTTAACGAAGTTAAATCGTTACCTATTCTATCATATTAATGCTATCTTTCAATAGTAAAAAACCGGTTATCCATTCCACGTGGAACGAATAACCGTTTTTTCATCAGTCAGTTTCTTCGAGAATATATTCATAAGGTGTATAGTTTTGAGGATCTATATATTCTCCATCTTTCGAAAGTACCGAGATATGAAGATGTGGTCCTGTACTATTTCCTGTGTTTCCTACTTCTCCTATTTTATCACCTGGCATAACTGAATCCCCAACCTTATATCCTGGCTTATCCTTCAGATGATTATATATAATCGTACAACCATCTGCATTCTCTATCTCTATGAAGTTACCTCTCTCATCGTCATAGCCCACATTACTTACTTTGCCACTATAAGAAAGATATATTGGATCGCCCTCTTTTCCACCCAGATCAACACCTTTATGATCATCACTAAATGGACGAACTATTGTCATATTATTCAGAATACCTTCGCCATTTGCTTTATCTGGATCTGATATTACATACACATACTTCGACTGAGAATCACCATCTTCCGAAACAGCTTTTATTACCTCTATAGTCTTTTTTCCAATAGAATTTTCTGTTTCGGGTAATGATACTTCAATGTCATCTATCTCCGAACCATACTCGTCAAAAGATGTTGTTGAAGATTCTGCATTTGAATAAACTGTAGAAGAGTCACCATTTTCCTCAATAGCTATACAAGTTATTTCATTTCCATCCTCATCTAATAATTTTACAGTCTCCCCATCCAGACTAAATACAACTTTTTCTTCCGCTTCAGGATCAACCGTAACAACACTTGTTAACACTTTTTCTTTCTTTACGTCATTATCAGACGACTCATCATTAGAAAGTTCGCTTTTAGAGACTGTTTCTGTAGTTACTTCGGATCCAGCTTCAGCTTTCGCTTCTTCTGCTGCCTTAGCTTCAGCTGCTGCTACTTCTTCTGCTTCAGATACTACTTCGGCCTTTGCTGTGGCTTCAGCTTCCGCTGCTGCAAACTCTTCTATAGCTTTATTTTTTTCAACATCTAGTTTCTCAACCTTAGGATACGTGAGGAATCCTATTCCTGTAAGTGCTACCAGAACTGCTCCTGAAACAATTACTATCTTCTTACTTTTCTTCATATTAAGTACACTTCTTACCCTTTCCTTTACACCTGTTTCACCAAATGCCACAGGACATGCCGAAATGTATCTAGACGGCACACTGAGGTTCAGGATTGATTGTGAATACTCTTTCTTCTTATTATATCCAATCAGATTAACTGCCTTTTCATCACAGGCAAGCTCTATGTCTCTGCAAAGAAGCATATAGCCTATCCAGACAAGCGGATTAAACCAATAAATGCAGGACACTGCAAAAGCAATCGGTTTCAGCAGATGATCCTTTCTGGAAATGTGTGCACGCTCATGACTCAGAACAAAATAAGTCTCTGTTGGGGTCAGATTGTACGGAATGTAAATCCTTGTCCTGAAAAAGCCCAGCACAAAAGGTGTCACTATTCTATCTGATTGAAAGATGTTATCCCTTAAAATAACTGCATCATCCACACATTTAAGGAGTCTGATGTATGATATGATTCCATAACCGATCGTTGCTAAAACGCCAAGAAGCCATATTACAGATAGAAGCCCAACAAGTTTAGACTGTCTGATGTAAAAGAATGAATTCGACTGCGTATCTAGCTGCTGACTTTTCTCACTATTCCTGATATCAGAACTACCCATCTCATTAGCTATAGTCTTAACATTTTGGTCCATCTTAAGGCTTTCAGAATCCTTCAGATCAAGGTTGCTACTCATATTAATACTATTATCAGAAGCATCAATCTGAGAATTACTTATATCGCTATCCGTCTCAGACACACTTATAAAATTCTTCCTTGGAAGAACACTAAGTGGACTCTCCACATAGAAAGGACAGGCAAGTCTTACCAGAACCAAAAGCCAGAGAAAGCATCTCATGTGTTTAGGCATACCTTTAAATGTATACCTTATAAAAATGCATGCCAGAATCAGAAGGCTGGCCGAAAAGCTCATATTCAGAAGTTTTAAAAATACATTTACCATAATTTTATTCCTTATATTCGTCTATAAGCTTCTGTATGTCACTAATCTCCTTCTTCGACAGCTTCCTGCTGTTAGCAAATGCCGCAAGAAAATCAGGAATGCTTCCCGCAAATGTTCTATCAACCATGTCATCAATCTCAGCAGTCTGAACCTCTGATTTTGTCACAAGAGACGTGATAACGGCATTTTCACTCTTGATTACATTTCGCTCAGTCAGCCTTTTAATCACAGTATAAGTAGTCGCCTTCTTCCAGCCAAGCTCCGACTCACAAAGCTTCGCAAGCTCAGTACTTTTAATTGGTTCATGCTCCCATAGAATTAGACAAAATCTGTATTCACTATCAAATACCTTTGGTGTTTCCATATTCATTTACCTCAAAGACGTCTTTATTATATATCAAGCAATGTTCCCCAAATGATACTTTGTATATCAAAATGGTCGAACACGTTCGACTAATTGAAGTCTAACACGTTCGACCATTTACGTCAATATTATTTTGTGAAGAAAAAATGAACTACTTTCAGCAAAAAAGCATACATCCCTTATAAAGTTCTAATTTTCGGAAATCTTCGAAATAATAATATCCGCAATATCTGCCGGAACTTGTCCTGCCTTTACTAATTCATCAATTGATCGTATATTTTCCTCCTGACGTTCAACTCTTCCTTCAGCTTTTCCTTCAGCTCTTCCTTCAGCAAAATACTCCTCACCTATTGCCTTAAGTGTTTCTTTTTCATCATATTCTGTGATACACATATCTGTCACCTCCGCCTTATGAGCTACCAAAAACGGTTTTAATCTATACGAATCCGGCATTTCATCCAGCACACTATTTACCGCCTCCAGCATTTCCATATCTTTGTTGTATATACGTATTTTATCTATTACCCAAGAATATTCTTGTAATATACTACATTTATTTAAAACATCCGCATTATTTCCATAATTGATATTGATCATAGTTACATTTACAGAAATATCAGATTCTATTTCCGGAGAAGTTTCAGCAAATGAATCACTGAGTTTTAAAATTGTATTCTCCTTATCTTTTTCTCCATTATAGAAAACAATCAATTTAGGTTTTGGAAGTCTTATAGTACTTTTACTGTAAATATTCAGTTTGTTCATCTTTATATATTTGTTATATAGTTTTGAAACATAGATTAGTTCTCGAACCGGCATATTGGGATTATATGTTGACTGCTGCTCATATACACTAAGTATATCTTCCACGATAAGAGCAATGTCATTCTTCATTCCCATATAAAGAACATTCTCAATAGTAAAAATCTGCACATCATCTGGATTCTCGTAATTAGTTCCATTAAGAGCATTATAAAGATCAAGTGTCCATTTGCTATTTTCTTTTCTTCCAAAAATAAAACAAAATAATCTGTCCTTATGTTTTGTGTTAATTATTTCCATATACTACCTCCATTATATCATTCAATAACTACAATAACTACAATAAAATCCCAGAAAGTTCCCTTCAAAGACATTTTTGCACGCAAATGTTTTGAAGCTATCACATATACGCTAACAAAGTAATTCTGTGCATTGGTTTCTAATCTTCTTCAATAAACCCTATCATATAAAGAAAAAGAATAATATATCCCAGATGCAACTATTCGTTTCGCAACTATTTATTGCTAAGATTTCTTAATGATTTTACAGATATCACAATATTTAGATATATTCATTTCAATACTATACCATCAGTTGTTGTTTTCGGAAGCAATATGGTTCATAAATGCCATCCCAGGTAAAGAAAAATCGTGCAAACTCGGTCATTTTTCTGCTCAAATATGACTGAGTTTGCACGATTTAGAAATTACTTTTGTTAAATTCGACGAAGAAGATTGTGAAATATTACCAACGATTTTTTTACTTTATAATAGCTTTTCACCCCAAAGAACCACATACGTCCCCTGTAATTAACATCGGTATTTTATTTTCCCATACAGAATTCACTGAATATCTTGTCTGCCAAGTCATCTTCGAGTGTTTCACCTATTATTTCTCCCAGTGCTTCGTAGGCGGCCATCAGATCTATGGTATAAAAATCCTCTCCCATTCCATCAGCTATGCTCTGTTGAACTCTTTCCAGACTGTCTCTTGCAGCGATAAGTGCTGATTTCTGACGGGAATTTGTAATATGAACCTGATTATTAAATGTAATCTCATCACTAAAGAATAGTTCTGAGACTTTATCACGGAGTGTATCCAGACCTGATCCTGTCTTGGCAGATATTTCGATAATATTCATATCCAAACCATTATCCTTATGACCTGCTTGCCCGTTCGAAATATTTCTTACAATACTATTCAGCTTTTCCCTATCCAGTACCTGATTCTTGTCACTCTTATTAAGAAGTGTGATAACCTTCTTATTCTTATCAGCAAGCGAGGATATTATCTCCATATCGTTCTCGGTAATGTCTTCTGAGCTGTCAAGGATCAGCATAACAAGGTCGGCATCATCTATACTTCCTCTAGCTTTATCAACGCCGATTCGCTCCACCACATCCGTCGTTTCACGTATTCCTGCAGTATCTATCAGCTTAAGAAGGATTCCTCCAATATTTACATACTCTTCAAGAGTGTCTCTTGTGGTTCCCTCTATGTCCGTTACGATTGCACGTTCCTCGCCTAAGAGCATATTCAGAACAGAGGACTTACCAACATTAGGTCGGCCAACTATCGCAGTACTGATGCCCTCTCTGACTATTCTTCCTTCATCAGCAGTTGAAAGCAGTTTTTCGATTCTGGCTAAAACGTTATCCAGATCCTGTGAGAGTTTCTCATCAAATCCATCTAGGCTGTAATTCTCAGGGTCATCTAGAGCAGATTCAATATATGCGGTACTGTATAGAAGCTTTTCGCGTAGCTCTGAAACCTCCCGGCTAAGCTTACCAGACAACTGACTAATAGACGACTTTAGTGCCATTTCCGTTTCTGCATTAATGACATCCATCACCGCCTCAGCTTCAGCCATGTCGATTCTTCCACCCAGGAATGCTCTCTTGGTGAATTCTCCAGGATCAGCTACTCTCACACCTTGAGAGACCAACAGATCCATAACCCGCTTAACTACATAGTTTCCACCATGAATATCTATTTCCACAGTGTCCTCAGTAGTGTAAGTATGCGGAGCCTTCATTACAAGAACCACAGCTTCATCTATTATTTCAAAATTAGAATCATCTCGCGATTCCTGATTTATAGAATTCTCCACAATCCTTCCGAAAGCAGCCATGAATGAATCCATTTCACTAATTCTCTTCTTACCCACAAAAATGCGGTCGCATATCTTTATGGCATCCGGTCCACTGACTCTAATCATACCAATAGCTGACCGTCCCAATCCTGTTGCCACACCACAAATTGTATCGCTTTTATATATGCTCATTTCAATCCTCTCATAAAGTCTAATATATTACAGAATACCGCATCCAACCCTTTAAAACACTACAACTGAGTATATGACAGAAAAATAGGAATGTCTATAGCAATACTCATTGGTAAACGAAAAAACAGGCTGGCACTTTCGTACCAGCCTGTAGCTAGAAAGGAGTATTGTGAATCTAAGAGATCCACTTACTTGTAAGCATTCTCAATACTACTTTTTTTATACATCTCGATCACTTACTCGTAAATACCTTTACTGTACTGTTACCTTAATCTTCTTATATACACCATTCTGTGCATATACGTATACGTAACAGGTTCCTTTCTTAACTCCCGTTATAACTCCCTTTTTGCTAACCTTAGCAATTGAAGGATTTGTGGAAGCATACTTAAGACCATTGATCTTCTTAATCTGAAGCTTACTGCTTTCCTTAGTTACCTTAGCATTAAGATTAAGAGTTCCGCCTACTGAAATAGTTGTTGACTTTCCAGAAACGCTGGTTGTAATCTTCTTGTGGTTTGTAAGTTTTCCACCCTTTGTAGCAATGTAAACTGTATCAGAGGTACATATTCTGAGACCCTGAGCATCGATTGCTACAACGTAGAAGTTGTACATTGTTCCAGCCTTAAGACCCTTTCTTGTAACCTTATTCTTAGTTGTAGAAGTAATCTTCTTCATCTTAGCGCCATACTTTCCACCATATACTACATACTTCTTAGCACCGGCAACCTTTGTCCATGTAAGGATTGTAGATGTCTTCTTTACCTGATGCTGATGTAATAATAATGAGTAGAAGTTAGGCTTTGAAGGATTAATCTTCTTAATTGTTACTGTAACTGCTTTACTTGCTGCGTGTGCTGAATCAGCTTTTCTTCTCAGATATACCTTACCTGCTGCAAAACCTGTAATAGATGTTGCGCCATCAGCTATATCTGTCCAGCTCTTTCCGTCAAGTGAGTACTGCATTGTGCTGTCTACACCTTCGATAGAACCATTCTTAGCTGATCCAGTTGCACTGTTAACTGTAAGCTTGCTTGTGTCAACAGGATCATATGGTGATACTAAAGCATTATATGTAGCTTCAGCATCTGTAAGCTTCTTAACTACGTTATTTGAAACAAGTTTCTTCTGATCAGCTGTAAGTGCATTGTATGCTGCTCTTGCTGCATCTATAGCACCCTTAGAATTTGTTGTAACAGGTGTGCTAATAGCGTTAATCTTATCAGTTGCTGCCTTAGCTGCTGCTGCATCTGCTGCTTTCTTAGCTGCATCTTCTTCCTTGGTCTTAGCTGAATCAGTCTTAACTGCGTTGATAGCCTTCTTAGCTGCTGCAAGTTCTGTAGCAACTTCATCAGTTGTCTTAGCTGCATCTATAGCCTTGTCTCCAGCTTCCTTAGCTGCTGCAAGTTCCTTCTGCTGATCTGGACGATAGTCTGAAAGGTTCTTTGCATCATACAGAGCTTCGATAGCTTTCTTAGCATCTGTCTTAGCATCTGCAAGTGCTTTCTCAGCTGCTTCCTTAGCTGCTGCTTCTGCTTCTGCCTGAGCCTTTGCTGTTGCAGAATTTGCATTTGCTTTATCAGTTGCATCTTCAAGTGCCTTTGCTGCTTTTTCTACTGCTTCAGCTGCCGCATTCTTAGCTTCATTTGTTTCAGCTGCGTCAAGTGTTTCCATAGCGCCTGCAAGTGCTTCCTTAGCATCGTCTATAGCTTTCTTATCTTCATCTGATGCATATTCATTTGCCTTTGCATCATCTGCTGCTGCTTCTGCCATCTCAGCCACAACCTTAGCTGCTTCCTTAGCTGCATTTGCTGCTCTGGTTTCATTTATAGCATCTGCTGCTGCCTTAACAGCGTCCTTCTGCTGTGCAAGGATACCAGGCTGTTCATCTGTTCCAAGAATTTCTTCATTGTTAGATGCTGCCTCGATTGCTGCTTTACCATCTTCAAGTGCTTTATTAAATGCTGTTGCTTCTTCTTCATTCAGATCGTCAGGTTTAACTCTTTCAGCGTATTCTTTAAGACTGTCTGTTGCAACCTTCTTAACGAATGGCTGGATGTTCTCCTGATTCATAACTGCTTCTGCAATTGCTGCATGAAGATTTGACTCATCAACTGCTGAATCAAGTGTATCTACTGCATCCTTAAGAGCCTTAGCTGCTTCATTCTTAGCATCATTTGTTTCAGCTGCTTCTGCTGCAAGCTTAGCTGCTTCAACTGTTTGCTTAGCTTCTGTTACCTTATCTTTATCTTCCTGAATCGCATTTTCATTATTAAGTGCATCTTCTGCTGCTGCAAGAACTGTATTTGCATTTGCTACTGCATCTGCTACTGCCTTATCAGCTGCTTCGTTCTTTGACTGTGCATCTACTGCATTCTGAAGATCTCCCTTAGCTGCCTTAAGTAATGCTTCTGCCTTCTCAGGAACTTCTGTTGACTTAGTAACTGTGCCATCATTTGCTATATCATCAATAGCTGCCTTAATGTCCTTAACACTCTGGTTATAAGCTGCCTCTAATGCTGCAAGCTCTCCCTCTGAGTATTTATTTGAACTCTTAAGTGTTTCATAAGTATCCTGTAATCTCTTAAGAACATCTTCTTCAGCGCTCTTAATAGCTGCTGCCTTAGCTTCTGCCTCGGCCTTATCAGGATCCTCTGTAATCTTGAAGTTAGCTGTTGCTGTGAATCCAACATATTTATCTGTTTCAGCTACAACTGCGCGTACTGTGTACTCGCCAATCTCTGTAGGCTGCTTATCTGAATATGTGCTATCACTAGCTTCTGCTTTCTTGTATGTATAAGTTACATCCAGAGCTTCTGCTTCTGCTGCATCCTCAGGTACTGTGTAAGTCATCTTAGGTGTGATTACGAGACCTTCTGCTTCCATGAATTCAACTGTCTGTAATTCGCCATTAAATGTTGCTACTGTACCTTCAGCCTGAAGCTTATCAGATATACTGAATTCTGCTGTTGCTTCGAATCCAAGATATGTGTCTGTCTCAGCTACGGTTGCTCTTACTACATAGTCGCCCTTTTCTGTAGGTGCTACCTTTGTATAAGTTCCATCGCCTGCATTCTGCTTCTTGTATTCATATTTTACGTTAGCTTCTGTCTGATCTCCCTTTGTAATTGTAACCTTAGGTGTGATCTTTGCTGCATCTGCATATGGAATTGTAGTTGCTTCTGCATCATCGATATAGATTGCTACTGTTCCGGCTGCCTGCTGCTTTGCTGTTATCTCAAAGTTTGCAGTCTTTGTGAATCCGATATACTTATCTGTATCTGCTACTACTGCACGTACTGTGTACTTGCCTGCTGAAGTAGGTACTTCATCTTTATATGTCTCATCACTTGTTCCAGCTACCTTGTATGTATACTTTGGTTCTGGCTTATACTCTGGATCTTCTTCAGCTGTAGGTGCTGTTATTGTAAGCTTAGCTACAACTGTATCCTTTGCCTCTACAAATGTTGTTGCTTCTTCA
>JAILEL010000096.1 GCA_024687845.1 Eubacterium sp. | reverse complement strand
TATACAATATATACCAGTGCAATTGCTGAACCCGCTGCTTCGCAGCTCCTGTTCAGCAATAATAGGGCTGTCGCCCTATATCAACAGAATAGATTATATATGCTTTCTCGCATAAATGCGAGCGCATATACAATATATACCAGTGCAATTGCTGAACCCGCTGCTTCGCAGCTCCTGTTCAGCAATAATAGGGCTGTCGCCCTATATCAACAGAATAGATTATATATGCTTTCTCGCATAAATGCGAGCGCATATATAATCTATTCTGTTGATGCACTGCTTGTAGCCTTCTACACATTGAACTTAAAGAGAACTACGTCGCCGTCTTTCATAACGTACTCTTTACCTTCCTGACGAACAAGTCCCTTCTCCTTAGCAGCTGTCATGCTACCCTCGCGGATCAGATCGTCATAGGCAATAACTTCAGCTTTAATGAAACCACGCTCAAAGTCAGAGTGAATCTTACCAGCAGCCTGTGGTGCCTTTGTTCCATCCTTAATTGTCCAAGCTCTAGACTCCTGCTTTCCTGCAGTCAGATAACTGATAAGACCAAGCAACTTGTAGCTTGCCTTGATAAGCTTATCGAGACCTGACTCACTAAGTCCAAGGTCCTCAAGGAACATCTTTCTCTCTTCATCATCAAGCTCAGATATCTCAGCTTCCATCTGTGCACATACAGCAAACACCTCAGCGCCAGTCTCTGCAGCATAATCGCGAACCTTCTGAACATACTGATTAGATGCACCATCGTCAGCCATATCGTCTTCGCCAACATTTGCTGCGTAGATAACCTTCTTCTCTGTAAGAAGGCAGTACTCCTTAATCCATGAAACCTCGTCATCATCAGTCTCATCAATCTCAAATGTTCTCACAGGATTTCCCGCTTCTAAGTGAGCCTTGATCTTATTCTGGAACTCAAGCTCCTTTGCAGCCTGCTTATCATTTCGAGAAAGCTTAACTGTCTTAGATATTCTTCTCTCGAGAACCTCAAGGTCTGAGAAAATAAGCTCAATATTAATTGTCTCTATATCTCTGATAGGATCTACAGAACCATCTACATGAACTACGTCTGAATCATCGAAGCATCTTACAACATGAACGATTGCATCACACTCACGGATATTTGCAAGGAACTGGTTACCCAGACCTTCACCCTTTGATGCACCCTTTACAAGACCAGCAATATCAACGAACTCGATGATAGCAGGGGTTGTCTTGTCTGAATCATACATCTTTGTAAGTACATCCAGTCTCTCATCTGGAACAGGAACAATACCCACATTTGGATCAATAGTCGCAAATGGATAATTTGCCGCAAGTGCTCCTGCCTTAGTGAGAGAATTGAATAATGTAGATTTTCCTACATTAGGAAGTCCGACTATACCAAGTTTCATAATTATCTCATATCTCCTTTATTTATAAGGTTTTCCAGACTTTAACAAACTATTTTACGCCATTTTTTACGCCATCTGACATTAATTTATGTGATTATACATAGAATTTCATATGTCGATATATAGTTTTAAGCAAGTTTCATACAAGTCTGCATATTTAACTTAGGAGATCACTAATTTTCTGAAATACCTACGCCATTTTCCATGGCGTAATCCTCAAATTTTTGCATCTCCTTCATTTTCTCATCATCAGTTACATGAACATATAAGTTCATTGTGATATTTATACTAGAATGTCCTAAAATCTGCTGTAAGGTTTTAGGTCTCATACCCGCTTCAATACACCTAGTTGCAAATGTATGTCTAAGTGTATGCATAGAAAAGTTTTCCATTCCAGCTTGTTTTGTCAATTTTGCAATATTCGCATCATAGGTAGAGTTCTTAGTAGGAGTTCCTTTTCTATTTATAAATACAAAATCCTTAAACTCTTCCTGAACAAGCTTTCCAAGTTCAACTTTCTTTTTTAATTCCTTAAGCATTTCAGCACAATCTTCTGTCATGGGAATTTCCCTATAACTTCTCTTGGTCTTTGGTGGACCGATACGCCAGTCACCTGTCGAATAACGGTATTCCATTGATCTTCTAATAGAAATAATGCGTCTATCAAAATCAACATCTTCCCATTTAAGACCTATTAATTCACCAGTTCTCACACCTGTATTTAATATAAACAGATACTGCGGATAGTTAGCTGTATATTTTGCGTACTCCATAAACTTGGTCTGCTCACCTATAGTAAGAACCCTCTTCTTACTCTCAATAGGCTTTGGCAGCTTTACAGTCTTTGTAACTGGATTAGACGGAATGATGCTATTTTCAAAGGCAGCTTGAAACATATTATACATAGCGATCAAACACTGATAAATAGTTGAACCAGCATAATCGACTGCCATATCATTAAGTACAAGCTGACAGTGCATAGGTTTAACATCATTAATCAGCATTTTTCCCAAATGCTTCTTCATGTTTCTATTGTATCGTTCTCTGTAATTTCTAACAGTATTAGGTCTGACGGTTTTTTCCTTGATATTTACAATCCAGAATTCAAACCATGCATCAACGGTCATTCCTAAAGATACACTATTTACGTTGCCTCTCTCATCCTGAAGTCTCGCTTCGGCTAACCATTTTCTAGCATCTTGATACATCGTGAAATACTTTTCCACTCGTTTGCCACAAGATGTTACAAATCTGGCAGAATATCGTCCATCCTTTCGCTGAGAAAGTCCGGCCCCCAATTCCTTACCTTTTAGGTTTTTACCCATTAACTCAGCTCCTTTCCTAGTCTGTATGGCGTAGAAAAGAGCCTAGTACAACTGTTTTATGTTATCACAAAAACCTTTACTTTTCAATGGATTCGGCACAATTGATATAATTAGTTTGCATCAAATCTCCCTTACCGTTGAAAGATACTGCTCAAATTCTTTTCTCTTAACTAACTTTTTATTTCCTATGTATAAAACGAAATTACACATAGGGTTACGAAGCATCTCTGCAATCTTGTTTATTCCAATATTAGAATACTCCGCAGCTTCCTTAATTGTTAGATTCATCTTTTTTTCTATAGGCACATGTATTTTTTCGGTCACATCTACTGTTTCATCAACTATTCTTTCCATAGATATACTCCTCCTTTACATCAGCTTATGTAGAAACACATAAACTATTGTTTACATAACTCTGTCGAAATTGCAATAGTTATTCTCAAAAAAGTAAAAATACTGTGCTCTTTTCTCCGTAATAGCTGCCAATATCAATTCTCATATACTATAAGAACTCATATTGCCAGCCATCACAATATATAAAGCCGGTGGTTATGGTTAATAACCCACACTGGACTTGCACCATCATTTCTATTAGACCTTTTGCAAAAGGGTGTATCATTATCAAGAGCAGTCGCCACCACGAGACCACCACAGTCCCTATTCATCCTGATTTAATCGCTCCCTATCATCAATCTCAATGACAGATCATGGCGCACCAGGAAAGCGGCACAATGCGTAACTCACTCCGTACGTCCAGCTTTATATCGCCATATTTAATTTTCAAAGAACAATCAGCTTGTTAGCCTGATGAATACACGAATCAAATCTCAATGCTACTATCAACCTAGATTCATATATCCAGCCAGAATAACAAACAGATTACTGCCGTCAGCAAACCATATAACGGCAGCAATCCATTTTAAAATATACTTCTTAAATCTTCCTTCTGCTGATCATCATCAGTTTCTTCAATAGCTCTGTTAAGTGCTTTGATTTGGAAATCTTCCAATTGTTTCCTTCCAAACCACCAACCATTTTCTACTCTTATTCCTATTCCACTTTTATTGACAAATGGAACATTCAAAACATCATACAGAACATTCAAGTATCGAAATATTGTAGCCCGGCTTACATCATATCTTTCAGCCAACTGATTTGCTGTAGATGTACGTACTATAGATAGGTAATTTGCTAAATCCACTATTTTTCCAGCAGAAGGAAGCTTTCGTGCCTCTTCATTCGTTAACAACTTAACTCCTCCTTCTATGCTAACGTGACTAGAGTACAACACACCCGTCTCACTATATGCGTCTAAGTCCAAAAAAATTTGAAAAAAATCAAAAGATCATACGCATCACCTCTTTCATCGTCAAAAACGAAAAAAAGAAGCCAAGCGATCAGAACTCTGATTACTCGACTCCTTGTATTTCTCTATGAAAATATGATGATTTCTATAGCAAACAATGAGTTCCTTTGTAATCTCATTCATTCCCTACGTGCAAAAATAGAAGTTTTTTCAAAAATGGTGGATAAGCCGCCTATCTTAACACATATTCTACAAAA
>JAILEL010000082.1 GCA_024687845.1 Eubacterium sp. | reverse complement strand
TTCCATAGGATAATACGAGTGAGCAGAACGCATACACCAAGAATATTACTATTATCTTAACATTAATGCAACCCATCATATTATCTGTATAGCCTTCCATTGCAGCTGTATATATGACTGCTCTAAGTCCTCTGATAGTAGTATAATGAATGATCAGCGAATAAATCCACAAGAATAGTCCGTATACTGTAATAGGCACAAGAGGAAATGGTATCAGGAAAAATGAGATCATTGAAAAACCGAAGCTCCCGATTGCCGCTACCATGTTATAGAATACCAGAAGTATCAGTGCTTTGATATGCATGGCAGGACTGTCAGCACCAATTATTTTGCCTAACAAAAGAATGGAAATACCAAGAATGGCATATTGCATGAATATGATGATAGTTCCGGATATCCATTTGGACAGGACAATAGGAAACCTTCTTCCCCCAAGCGCCTCTGACTGCTCGATAGATTTAAGCGTGAAGTTACGCTTATACAGGCAGATAAATGCAGTCGCACCTGCTATCATATTAAAGACTAATACTATAAACTCATGAATCTCAGTGGTATATACAAAATAATTTAAGAAAGTGGTTTTAGCATCAATCACGCAGCCTATCAGAAGTGCTTCTGAAAGAATCAATAACGCCCAGAACCTTTTTAAGGTAAGGCATCTTTTTATATCATTCCAGATTAGTTTTCCCATTTTTTCGTCCTATTCTTTACTTTTACGGTTATTATTCACAGTTGACTCAAACCCCACTCTTAAGTCCGTATCGCATAACACTTATTCTTATGCAAGCATAAATAAGTTTATATGCGATGCTCTATCGCTGCTAACGCAGCACTGAATCGTGGGTTTTGAGTCACCTGCTTGTGCCATATCACTGCGTGATATGCAAGTCTTGCTGTGCAAGCCTTGGTTCTGCTACGCAGAACGCATCCTCACTTCGTTCGGACCATCGATTACTGTGTAATCGACGGCTAACTCGCAGGTACGATAAGAATTATGCATATGTGGTTTTAGCCTGCGAGCAGTCATAACCAATTATGCATAATTCTTATCAACTGTGAATAGTGACATCATACTACCAGATTGCAATCCTGTCTTCGGGTGCGAGGTACATGTTATCACCTGGCTTCACATCATAGGTTTCATAGAATTCATCGAACTGTTGAACAGTAACATTTATCCTGAGAAACTGCAGTGGGTGAGGGTCAGAATTGACACAGTCAACCTCATTACTTTTGGTTGTCAGGCATTTGTACAGGCTTGCAAAACTTCTGAAAAACAGGTCATAGTCAAAACTGCCTTGCTTCTTTGCAATATTTAAAGCGCATTTCATACCACCCATATCAGCAATGGCTTCGGGACTTACTCTGTTTTTAGAGGTATTATAGGCGGCAGCTCCTTCAAATGGAGAATATCCATCATAATAAGCATCCACTTTGCTGGCTTTCTCGCTAAATGTGCTCATATCATTTCCTTCGATGATGGATTTGTAATCGCCCTCTTCGTTATAATAAACACCATTAGAATCAAATGCGTGTGATATCTCATGTCCGATAATGACTCCGATACGGCCAAGCTTCTGTTCAAGGGGCCAGTCATAAGAGTAGAAATCTCCACACAGAATTCCAGCATCTATACATAGAGAGTTAAGCCATGGTGAATAAAATGCATTTACTTCGGTTGTTGAATCCTGCTCGCTATAGATATCCCAGAAACCTCTGTCGAGAGGTCTCGAAACAGCATTTGTATAGTTTTCAATTTTGAATCTGTTTAATACACATACAGCATCAAGGAGAGTTCCACCCTCAGTCTTAGAAATAAACTGCATATCGCCGAAATCCGGTTCATTAGACGGGCGGATTATGTTGTAACAGATATTGTCCAGCTTCTTACATATGCTTTCTTTATTTTCTTCAGAAATCCAGTCCTTATCCCTTAGCATGGTTTTGTATTCGGCAATTATCATATCAGTGAGATTTACGATATCGTTGTAGGTTCTCTCATCAAAATATGTATCCAGATATGCCTGATCCATGGCGGCCTTAAGAGGTGTCTCGCTGATGATAAGGAATTCAGCTCTGTCAGGATATCTGTCGACAACCTCAGAAAACTGATTGGTTATGTCCTGATATAGTTCTCTGTATTTATCCATAGACTCCTTATCCAGATAATACATGGACTGATTGATAAGGCGGTATTTGAAATAAGCCTTCATAGCTTCTACATTTTTTTCAGTATAAAGCCTTCCGATACCCTTGAGATATTTGTAGTCTCCTGTATAATGCTTTTCATTACCAAGCTTATAATGCTCGAGTAGATCATTTAGCGGGTAATTCCTGGCATATTTGATAAGCTCGTCCTTAGAAACAACTTCGTTCTGGTAATATTCATATTCACCGTTATAATTGATGTCAGCCATTTTATTTTCAAATGCATGACATTTTTTAGCGAGTGTTTTTATTTCTGCATCAGAGTATCCCAGTCTTCCGAGAATATAGCCAACTTCTTTGTCACAATCCTCGAGTTTCTGAAATTCCTCATCAGTCATTGAAAAGTAAACTTTGGATTCGCCCGCGGAATATTTGGGCTGAGTGATAGTAAGACATAGATTATCCTTCATGGTATCAACCTTGGAAGTTGTGACGCCAACTAACATAGTAGCAAAAGGATTCTTACTATTATCAAGCATGTAGCTTGAAACATCATCGATGGAATTTATCTCATCGATATATGCAAGATATTTTTCGATAGGTTTAAGAGCAATCTCATTTCGGTAATCCCAGTCATATAGCTCGTCGAAGGTACGGAGCAGCTCCAGGTTCTTACCGCTCAGGCTCTTATCATCAAGCATTGCGCGCTTATTCTTATTAACAATTACAGCAGCTTCGGCAAATGTACCATTTCCATAATAAGTACTGTACTCCTCGTTTTTTAGCCACTCAGCATTGGCAGCTGCGGCAAAATCATCCTGTAGACGGCAGTTTCCGGCAGCTTCTGCATTTTCAGCAATCTCAGAATCAATCCAGGCATTCTTTCCGGTTTTTTCGGAACTACTGGAGGATTTATCAGATTCATCAGAATTTTTTGAGGAACTATCAGAAGCTTTGTTCCCGCATCCTGTGACAGAAAAAACAAGCGCAATGCATAGAAAAAATGCAATAATACGCCTTAAAGTATATTTTCCAGTCCCCAATCGTAAATTCATACAATTTAACCCCATTACTTGTAAAAAGTTATTGTAACAAACTTGATTTCAAATTATAATGAAAAGGTTCATGCGTATTTACCTTCCTCATCGTTATCCACTTATATTAGTAAAAAGAATGTAACCAATTGTTGCTATTCACGGTTAACTCAAAAAGTATTCTTAAGTCCACATCGAATATGGCTTATCCTTAAGCAAGCTTAAATAAGCCTAATATTCGATGTTCTATTGCCTCCTACGGAGGCACTGAATCATACTTTTTGAGTTCCTGCTTCGCAGGTATTATGAGATAGGTAAGCAAAAAGTGCCTGCGAGCAGTCATTTTTGCTACCTATCTCATAAACCGTGAATAGTAACAAGTATAACAACAATGTTTGTATTATACAAGAAACTCTTAAGTCTGTATCGAGGAATCCTATGAGAAAAATCCGTAAAACTGATCTGGCAATTATATTAGCTCTTGTGATCACATTTGTGGTCATTATTGTTATAAATTCAAGGCTTATTATCCGCTCGATGGTGAACCAGACTGAGCAGGTAGGTCAGACTCAGATAAGTAGTATAAAAACAGATTTTGAAAATTATATCGCGAGCGCAGAAAACTCTCTTTTCAGAGTTGCTGTAGGAGCAGAACAGCTGAAGGACGAAGACGATGACAGAGCAGCTCTGGAAAAATACATCATTTCGCAGAAGAAAACTCAGCTTGAGATAACGAATGGTATAAACTTCAATGTTTATGTCGCAGGCAAGGGATGGCAGATAATTCCGGACTTCGATGCTCCGGATGACTACCATGCTACAGAAAGAAACTGGTATGTCGGTGCTATTGACAGCGCAGGAGATATATTTATCACAGATCCCTATATAGACAGCATGACCGGTGAAATGTGTTTTACAATGTCTGTCATGCTTTCGGACAATGAAACTGTGGTTGCTATGGACTTTACGCTTTCTGAGATTCAGGAATCTATCGGAAAAATGTCCCTGAGTGATGGAAGTGTTGCAATGATTGTAACTCAGGAGGGACTTATAGCGGGATATTCAGATATGTCCTTTGTTGGTAAGGATATAAATAAATCCCTGCCTGATTATGTAAATGTATTCATGAATGTTCAACAGAACAATAATGATAAATCATTTATAGAGAAGATTGCAGGCACGAGAAATACTGTATTCCATTCAGTTACCCAGAATAACTGGTACATGATTCTTTGTGTTAACAATACAGAGCTTTACAGGGAGATAACTAAGCAGATTGCTGTAAATTTTCTGATAAATATACTCATGCTTGTTATGATTATTGTCATGTATGCTTTCGGTATAAGAAACCGTATCAGATCAGAAGAGGCGCTGGAAGGAAGAGAAGTTTTTGTTGAGAATATTCTTGAGAAGCTTAAAACTCCTTTAAATAGCATTATCAGCATAAGTGACTGGAGCAGTGAGGAAGGGATACCTACCGGAGAAGATATTGCGAGCATCAGAACAAATGGTCTCAGAATGAATGAGATAATGAATGAGCTGAGTTCGTATTCTTCGATTGTCTCTAATCTGGAAAAAAACAAAAGAGAAAAACGTGAGAAAGACAATGACATTTCCAGAACCATCCGTATTTTCAGAAATATAATCGTTCTACTTCTTCTTGTTGTGATGATAATAAGTTCAGCCTTCTTCTATGATGCCGGTACAGTTGGCTCAGTAGACATGATGAGTGAGAGGCTGGATGAATACTATTATCAGCTGAACCTATGGGAGAAGGAACAGATTACTACCCTTAATATGTTTAGTAATATCATCGTTTCAAAACCAGAGCTTATTGAGGATTATGATGAAGCGGTGAAATGGCTTGACAGTGTTGCCCAGAATTACGAAGACATTTCTGTGTGCTACCTGGCAAATCCTTATAGTGAGCATGCGATAATCATGAATAATGGCTGGCAGCCTGATGAGGACTGGAAGGTTGAGGAGAGAGAATGGTATAAGCAGACTGAAAAATCTGAAGCTCCTTATAATATTTCCTCTCCTTATGTTGATGCCCAGACAGGAGAATACTGCATAACCTTTTCAAAGGTCGTTTATGGCAAAAATGGCGAATTCTTAGGAGTCTTCGGAATAGATTTCTATATGGATAAGATTATACAGATCTTTGGAGAAAGCTATTCAAAATACGAATATGTTTTCCTGGTTGACCCTAATGGCGATATCATTAATCATCCGAATAAGGACTATGAGATGGTTGGTGATTCAAGGACAAATATTACGAAAACTCCATATTATGATGCCTCTTGTGATGACAGAGGTCGTCTATTTACATTTAAAGATTATGATAATATAAGGAGAGCGTGCGTCAGCAAGAAGGATAAGAATACCGGTTTTTCGATTATTCTTTTATGGAAATGGACGGAAGTGTATATGCTTCCAATACTCTATACGGGAATATACGTTATCATTACATTTGTTGTTATTTTGCTGATAATTATTCTGCTTAATAAGGTTATACGTTCTCAGGCAAATATGAATCAGAAGCTATCCGAGGCGGTAAGTAAGGCTGAGGCGGCTGGAAAGGCGAAGTCCGACTTCCTGGCTCAGATGAGTCATGAGATCCGAACTCCTATCAACGCTGTAATTGGTATGGATGAAATGATCCTGAGAGAGTCTGAGGATGTCAACATAAAGGAATATGCGTCAGATATCAAGAGCGCCAGTAAAACTCTGCTTTCACTGATAAATGGAATCCTGGACTTTTCGAAGATTGAAAGTGGTAAGATGGATATCGTTTCTGTCGAATATGATACCGCAGAAATGATTGACAATCTGGTAAATATGATCTCCGACAGAGCGGAAAAGAAGGGACTGGAATTCAGACTTGGTATAGATGAGATGCTTCCTCGTATCATGTATGGTGATGATGTGAGAGTCAGACAGGTAATAACGAACCTTCTTACGAATGCTGTAAAATACACCGAAAAAGGAACTGTTACCCTTGTCATGAGAAATGAAAGCGTTTCCGGAAATGAGTGTACGCTTTATGTTGAGGTAAGAGATACTGGAATCGGTATTAAAGAAGAGGATATGGCGAAGCTCTTCGAATCCTTCCAGAGAATCGAGGAAAGCAGAAACCGTAATATAGAAGGAACAGGACTGGGTATGTCCATTGTCGATGGTATTCTGAAGCTGATGGGAAGTTCTCTTGAGATAAGCAGTGAATACGGAAAGGGCTCAAGCTTCTCCTTCAGAATTGTTCAGAATATAGTTGATGCAACTCCGCTTGGTGAATATAAACGTCATCGTGACACGGAGGAACTGAGAAAACGTACCATGCAGATGCATATTGTTGACGCAAATATTCTCGTTGTTGATGATAATGAGATGAACCTTAAGGTTGCCCGTGGACTTATGAAACGTCTTGACACCGTTCCTGATCTGGCAAATGGTGGTAAGAAAGCCATAGAAATGATAAAGGAGAAGCATTACGATATCATCTTCATGGATCATCTGATGCCTGATATGGATGGTATTGAAACTCTTAAGGCCATACGTAAAGCCTCACTGCTGGATGAAAGTACTGCTGTAATAGCGCTGACTGCAAATGCAATAGCCGGTGCAAGGGAAATGTATATATCAGAGGGCTTCAAGGATTATCTCTCTAAACCGATTGATCCGGATACACTTGAGAAGACTCTTCGTGAGTACTTACCAGAAGGAAGCTATACTTGTTATGAATCCACAAATGGTGAGGGAATGATCGTTCAGGAATCTCAGAAGATTAAGTCCCATACATTCGTGGAAGTAAATAAAGAGGCTTATGCAAAACAGCCTGCAGTGAGTGAGGCATCTGAAAAGTCCCATTCAGAAAATGAAGTTCTTGAAAAGCTTCGTGAGAAGGGCTTCAATGTAGAGGAAGGACTTGGCTATGCAATGGAAGATCCAGAATTCTATAAGGAGCTTATTGTTACATTTATCGAGTCTTCGAAGGAGAAGAGAAATCTGATAAGAACTCATTATGCTGACAGGAACTGGTCAGATTATAAGATTCAGGTTCATGCACTGAAGAGCGCTGCACGTACCATCGGAGCGGATACCTTATCTGAAATGGCATTGGAGCAGGAAAATGCTTCAAAGGAATGTGATGAGAATGTTATAGACAAGGGCTATGAACCACTGATGGCTAAATATGAGCAGGTAGTAAATGATCTGGTGGAAATTCTGGGGATAGAAAGTGATGATACCGGAAAAACCTCTGATGATGACGATGATGAAATCATGGAGTTTTTCCCGGAATAATGTAATGAGAGGAGGCTGATGTCATGCAAAATGATGATGAACTGTATAGTTCATTTCTTTCAGGTAACAATTCTGCATATGATGAATTGATGATAAGATATGGCGACAGCCTCACAATCTATATGAATGCTTATCTCCATAACTGGCAGGATTCAGAAGATATGATGATTGAGGCCTTTGCGAGGATAATGGTAAAAAAACCACGCATAGGAGAAGGATGCTTTAAGGCATATCTCTATAAAACTGCCCGTAATCTCGCCACACGTTTCCACAGCAGGAAGAAAGAAGCCTTCAGCCTAGATGAAATGGAAACAGAGCTTGCTGATACATTTTCCTTAGAAGAGAAGGTATCCGATATGAACCTGCATAGCATTTTGCATGTCTGCATGGAGCGGATAGATGCAGATGTCCGAGAGGCACTGTGGCTAGTTTATTTTGAAAATATGAGTTATATAGAAGCTGCAAACATCATGAAGGTTAACAGGAAACGCATCGACCGCCTGCTTCAGAAGGGAAAGGAACACCTTCGAAGGGAACTGGAGAAGGAAGGAATTACAAAAGAATAGTTTTAAAGTTTATATATAAATGAGTGTGGCGAAAATCCGAAAAATGTGATACAAAAGATATAAGTATATAGATGATGAAGGAATATATATATGAAGACTAACGAGGAAAGAATCGAGGCCATGCATAGGCGTGCGGCTAAAATTGAAAAAGAGAATAGAATGAAACAAATCCTTGTAGTTCATCTTGCTGCTACTGTAGCCTGTATTGTCGGTGTTATCCTGACGGCCTACAAAATGTCTGGGTTCCAGGAAAATATAGTTTATGAGAATTCACAAAATATTATGAATGGTAGTATTTTTACAGAAAATGTTGTACTTGGATTTATTGTAACGGGAATAATTGCATTTCTTTTAGGGATATCATTGACTATATTCTGCTATCGTTTTAAGAAGTGGAAGGATGATAAAGAACAGGATAAATAATCATGATTGAGAGTTTTTGCAATATCATTCAATTGATAACGACGGGAATATGCACAGCTGTGTGTTTTCGTCATGCACTTCTCTCAGGTAAACGTTCTTCTTATATGCTGAGTCTTGCGTCATTTGTATATTTTCTTGGAGACATATATTGGGAACTATATATGGTGTTTTACGATGCAACACCGGATATTTCGTACATTTCAGATAGTAGCTGGTATTCAACTTATCTGTTTCTGTTTCTTCTCCTGATAGATATGAGGGATAAGGAACAGAAAAAATAT
>JAILEL010000041.1 GCA_024687845.1 Eubacterium sp. | reverse complement strand
TACCGGGCAAGAAGACAGGCATATACATATGGGCTGAGTTCTATACCGGTTTCAGCTAAGACAGCCGGATGGCTGTTCCCGACATTTTATGTTAGAGAACTATACGCTATTCCAGGATATTTTTTAAAGTATTAGAATAATAACGAATAGTGGGAAATGTAACAAAAATTGTGTAGCACTATACAAATTAACGTGTTAGAATGTAAATAGTTGCCTTATGATGAGCATTTTAGGAGAGCTTTGATGAATAAAGGGGGACTTCAAAAAAAAATAATAAAAGGTTTTTTACTTTTTCAAGTACTCGTGGTGATATATTCTGGATTTATGGTTGGCTATGGTATCTATGGCTATAAAATGAAAGAATATAAAGATTCAATATATAGATATTTGAAGAGTGCATCTGAATTTATAGATGGCGATAAGATTGAAAATTATATCGCCACTGGTAAGACAGACCAATATTATGATGAAGTGCTGGCATATCTTGATTCAACAAGAATGGGTACGGATATTATTACTTTCTGTGTATTTGTGCCACGTGAGGATGATCTGGTTTATGTATGGATGTCAGATGATGATGAATCTTCATATGACTGGCTTAATAAGGTTGAAAACTATATGAAAAATGGCAAGGAGACAAGAGACTTAACGTTTCGGAAGAATCCTGTCAAAAAGGTTTCCAAGTATAAATACGAGGGAAAGACAATACTAGCAGGATTTTATCCTATTTTCGATAGTGAAGGTGAACCTGTTGCATTAATAGATATAGATCTGTCTTTTCCACAAACAATCTATGCAATTCTATTAAATATTACTACCTTTGTTGTGGGTGTGCTGTTAATAACTGTTTGTGCTGGAAGAGTCCTGTATCTATATTTTGATGGAATTCTTATTAAGCCAATCAGTACTCTGAACAATGAAGCAAGACATATGATAGAGAACCTTGATAATGAAGATGCTGTCATGAGAGGAGTTCATACGGGCGATGAGCTTGAAGAATTATCCGAATCATTTGCTCAGATGAATGTGGATGTCAGAAAATATATCAAGGAAAATCTTGCTATAGCTGCTGAAAAAGAGAGAATAGGTGCGGACCTGCAGCTTGCTTCTAAGATTCAGCTCGATATGCTGCCTCAGAAGGAAGAAATCATTCAGAAGATTAAAGGCTATAATCTGTCTGCTTCAATGCAGCCTGCGAAAGAGGTTGGTGGAGATTTCTATGATTTCTATATGCTGGATGATACACATCTGGTGATTCTGATAGCTGATGTATCTGATAAGGGAGCGGCAGCAGCATTATTTATGGCGACCTCTAAAACCCTTATAAAATCCCGTGCGGGAATGGGTGGTTCTGCTATAGATATCATTTCCTATGTAGATAAAATGATTTCTGAAAAGAATAATGAAGGAATGTTTGTAACAGTATGGTTTGCAGTCATTGACCTTGAGACCGGGCATGTAGATGCCTGCAATGCAGGACATGATTATCCGGCTATATTGAAGCATGACGAAGATTTCGTAATCGAAAAAACTGTCCATGGACCGCCGATAGGATTTATACCTGGAGCTCAGTATGAAGCATATGATTTTACACTTGAGCCAGGAGACAAGATATTCCTTTATACAGATGGAGTAAATGAATCAAAGGGTCCGGATGGAGACAGATTTGGCTTAGACAGACTCCTGGATGTATTGAATGCTAACAAGGATTTGTCCAATGATGAGCTTGTTGAAAAGGTGAAAGAAGCAGTTCAGGACTTTGCCGGCTCTGAACCACAATTTGATGATATGACGATGTTACTATTCACGGTTGATAATAATTATGAATAACTGTTTGTGACTGCTTGCAGTCTAAGAACATTTATTCATAATTATTATCGTACCTGCGAAGCAGGTGACTCAAAAAACACGATTCAGTGCCTCCGCAGGAGGCGATAGAGTATCGCATATAAGCTTATTTATGCTTGCATAAGAATAAGCGTTATGCGATGCGGACTGAAGAGTGGTTTTTGAGTCAATCGTGAAAAAAATATAATAAGAAGGACTGAAATGAAATATAAGGAATGGTTAAAGCGTGAAAAAGTAAATATGGGGAGGCAGCAGGAGGTTGATCTTGCAAGGGCAATTCCAGTCATGAGCCTTCCATTTGTGCACTCGGTTATCGAATGTTGTTCCACAGAAACGATTAATCAACCGATTCCATTTATCTTTAATGTTATTATCGGAGCTCCGCTTGGAGCCCCGATATTTATGTTTGCTATGGGAATCAGTTTCGTCTATTCAAAGCATAATGATGAGAAGGAATTCATGAGACGAGGTCTGATCCTTTTTATTGCCGGATTTCTTCTGAATATCCTCAGGTTTGGTATTCCGTATCTGATAGGCTACATGCTGACTGGCGAATATGATAAGTTTATAGTTCCGATATTATATAAGATTTTTGGAAATGATATCCTTCAATTTGCTGGTCTTACTTTGCTGCTGTTTGGATTCTTGAAAAAGCTAAAATTAGAAGACCATATTATATTAATCATTGCTATAGTTATGTCTCTCGCAGGCTGGTGCTTCAGACATGTTGATTTTGGCATCCCTGTTCTTAATATTATTATGGGACATATAATCGGAACTCAGGATCCTCAGGGACTGACACTTTCTGATTTTCCGATATTAAACTGGTTTCTGGTTCCGGTAGCCGGATACATTTTCGGCAATATTCTTATCAGAGTTAGGGACAAGAAGAAGTTTTATCTTCCTGTTATGCCGATACTTGCAGTAGTGTACTGGGTATATTTTGCAATAGAATCCCGCCTTCACTTTGGGAAGATGGCTGGCGGGGCAACCATCGTTGAAGAAGAAAATGCATATTATCATGCTGAAACCTTCGATGTGGTTTCCTATATTGTTTGTGCTATAGGAATGCTTGGAGTCTATTATCTTATTTCATCACACTGTCCGGACAAGCTGAATCAGTTTCTGAATAGTGTGAGCCGTAACATCACGAGGATATATATTATTCACTGGTTTTTTGTGGTGATGAGTACAAATGTAATCCTATATAAGATAAGGGGAACTCAAGAGCTGCCTGTGTATCAGATAATGATTCTGGCATTTATCATTTTCCTCATCAGCTATTTTGGAGCACTCTGGATTGAAAAGCGGCAAAAAGAGCATTTGAAAGAGGTGGACAACAAAGTTAATTAACCCAATTTTTTGTTGACTTTTGAAAATAAACTTATATACTGTTAATTGTTTAAAAAATTAATGTTATCTTATGAAGCAAAGGCGCTTTGGGGGGTTCAGGCTCGAAGTGCCTTCATTATTTGTCACTTATTCGATGGGAAGATATAAATGTTAGGGGATATAAAATTTTAGGAGGTCGAATTATGTGTGGAATAGTTGGATTTTTAGGTAAAAAACAGGCGGCTGAGGTACTGCTTGATGGTCTTAGCAAGCTTGAGTACCGTGGCTATGATTCTGCGGGAATGGCTGTTCTTGATAAGGATGGAGTTATCAGAGTTGAGAAGGCAACAGGTAAACTTAAAAATCTTATAGAGAAATCAAACAATGGAAAAGCACTTCCGGGTTATTGTGGTATCGGACATACCAGATGGGCTACTCATGGAGAACCAAATGAGAAAAATGCACATCCTCATGTCAGTGATACATTTGATCCGGAAAATATAGATTATTCAGATTCAAATGTCATCGGTGTTCACAACGGAATCATTGAGAATTATGAAGAGCTTAAGGAAAAGCTGAAGAAGCACGGCTATGAATTTTACAGTGATACTGATACAGAGGTGGCTGTAAAGACAGTTGATTATTATTATAAAAAATATAATCAGGGACCTATAGATGCTCTGAACCGTATGATGCTGAGAGTGCGTGGAAGCTATGCACTTGTTGTAATGTTTAAGGATTATCCAGGTGAAATCTATGCTGCAAGAAAAGACAGCCCAATGATAATTGGTGTTGAGGATGGAGAGTCATTTATAGCCTCAGATGTACCTGCAGTACTCAAGTTCACTAGAAATGTATATTATATCGGAAATCATCAGGCTGCCAGAATCCTTCCGGGAGAGGCTCATTTCTTTGATCTTAATGGAGATGAGGTTGAGATTCCATGTTCTGAAATCAAATGGGATTCACAGGCTGCCGCGAAGAATGGTTATGAGCATTTCATGATGAAGGAGATTCATGAGCAGCCAAGTGCCCTTAGAGATACATTAGACAGTATAGTAAAGGACGGCGAGATTGATTTTACAAAAGCTGGTATAGATGATGAGGCAATTAAGAGCTTTGATTCAATAAATATCGTTGCCTGTGGTTCTGCATGGCATGTTGGAATGAATGCACAGTACATTATTGAAGATATGGTTGAGATTCCTGTACGAGTTGAGCTGGCCTCTGAATTCCGCTACAGAAAGATTCTTTGCAGCCCTAATTCACTTGTTATTATAATATCACAGTCTGGAGAAACTGCTGACAGCCTGGAAGCTCTTCGTATTGCGAAGGCAAAAGGAATCAGAACTCTTGGCATAGTAAATGTAGAGGGCTCAAGTATAGCAAGAGAAGCAGATGATGTACTTTATACTAAAGCAGGTCCGGAAATAGCCGTTGCTACAACAAAAGCATATACAGCACAGCTGATGATGATGTATGCAATTTCAGTAAAGTTTGCATTTGTTCGCGGCAAGATTACAGAGGATGAATATATAGCATATATTAAAGAGCTTAGATCGCTTCCTGATAAGATTTCAGAAATACTGTCCAAGAAGGGACGTATTCAGTGGCTGGCATCAAGATATGCTAATGCAAAGGATGTGTTCTTTATCGGAAGAGGTCTGGATTATGCTATCAGCCTTGAAGGAAGCCTTAAGCTTAAGGAAATCAGCTATATTCATAGTGAGGCTTATGCTGCAGGAGAGCTTAAGCATGGAACAATCAGTCTGGTTGAGGAAGGAACACTCATTATAGGTGTGCTCACCCAGCAGAGGCTTCTTGAGAAGACTATAAGTAATATGGTTGAATGTAAGGCCAGAGGAGCATATCTGATGGGTGTTACAAGCAAGGATGATGAGGCTGCTATGGAAAAGATTGATTTCACTCTCAGAATTCCGGAGGCAGATGAACACTTTATAGGAATACTTGCAGTTATACCACTTCAGCTTCTTGGTTATTACATCAGTGTATCAAAGGGACTTGATGTTGATAAGCCAAGAAATCTTGCAAAGAGTGTTACCGTAGAATAAGAACTATAAGAATCAGATTTTGAAACTGATTCAGAACATACTTTTGTATATGGCAAAATTACCAAAAATATATTAGATATATATTAATAAGAAGAAATCCATTAAGGATTGAAAATCGTACCGTTTTTAGCCGATTTTATTTGACAAAAATATCGGAGTATGCTAATTTTTCATTCAAATATAGACAAGAAAAAAGCAGCCAGTTACATAGCTGGTAATTAAATCGATATAACGTTATCACGATTCAATTCAATAAATCTGTACATCAGTACTTGTAATTGCGCGAGGCTTGACTATAGGAGACTATGGTGGAGTCTCGTTTTTTATATAATAGGAAACTGCGTTCCCTATTATATAAAAACGCTCCGCTAAGGATGCGTCTCGGCGCGATAGGTAGATAGTTGCCTTTGGCAACACGCGCCTCGCGCGGAGAGTGTCGCAAGCGACACTCTTTGATATTAACACAGAAAGGGGGCGATTCAGGTGGGAATTCATGAAGGTATGACGAGGCTTGAGGCTATAAGATCCAGGGCAGAACTTGGAATATGCTTTGTTGGTATCGGTATTATAGTTTTCTTCACAACGATGGCGTTTTTCCAATCTAATACAGGAATGACTATTGGCCTCATTCTTGGAATCTTCGGTGTGTTCTATGCTAAAGGAACTGGAAAAGAGTATAAAAGACTCTACAAGCAGATATTTGTAGAAGGACCTCTGAGACAGAACTTTGACAATACCTACTATGCTCCGAAGACAGGACTTGATGCCAATATGGTTGGTAAATTCCAGCTATGCCGTATGGGAAACCGCTTTGATTCTGAAGATTATGTAAGAGCAAGCTATAAGGGTATAAATTTTGAAATGTCGGATGTACACGTATGGCATCAGTCTAATGCCGGTAGAGGTAAAAGCAATATTACTTACTTCAGAGGGAGAATGATTGTTTTTGATTTTCTAGGTAAGAATGTCAGTTCCACAAGAGTATATTCCAATACCTTTGGTGAACGCAGTAAAGAAGGCGCAATGGAGTCTGAAAAGGTAGAAATGGAAAGTATAAGCTTTAATCATACTTTTGATGTATATGCTGCAAGTCCACACGATGCATTTTATCTGATCACACCCCAGTTTATGGAAATGCTTACGGATCTTCAGAAAAAATATCAAAGCATAGCGGTACATATCTGGGGAGATAAAGTTGTTGTAGGCTTCAATGAGCGGACCAACGATGCATTTGACAAAACAGACTGGTTGAAAAAGATATCCTATCCTGAGGAAATGCGAAAGATTCAGGGGGATATTGATGATATTAAGAGAATTATAGAAATGATTGATGCGTTAAATATTGATTCACGTGATCAATACAGCGTATAAGGAGGAATAGAAATGATTGTTATAATTTGTTTATTAGTTATCATAGTAATTGTGGCTGGAATTTTTGCATGGTATATATCAGCATCCAATAATATTAAGAAGGCTGACCTTAAAGTAGCTGAGGCGCTTTCAGGAATCGATGTTGCACTTACTAAAAGATATGACGTTCTTACTAAGATGCTGGACACTGTAAAAGGTTATCAGAAACATGAGGTCGAAACTCTTACAAGCCTTGTACAGCTTCGAAAGGGAATGTCAATGCAGGAAAGAAATGATGCAAACAGAAACATGGATAAAGTAAGCTCAGAAATCAATCTTCTTGCAGAAAATTATCCAGAGCTGAAGTCCAGCAACAATTTTGTTGAACTTCAGAAGGGAATCATCGATGTTGAGGAGCACCTTCAGGCAGCACGCAGACTTTATAATGCAAATGTAACAGCTTATAATGATCTGATTGTTACATTTCCAAGCAGTATCGTAGCAAATGGGATGGGAGCCGCTAGAAAAAATTATTTCGAGGCAGAACCGCAGAAGAGACAGGATGTACAGATGAACTTTTAAGCGGAATTGTTTTTATGTACTATGGAATAATTTAATAAATTATGATAGACTATTTAGCATGGTTGCTATTTGCTGTTATCTGACCCTAAAAGCTGACTGGAGAATGATGCAAGACCATTGCAGTAACTGACAGTAAATAGAGACATAGGAACTACAATGCGAGAGGAGAAAGAAAATGGTAAAACTATACGAAACCGGTGCATTTCTTTTAAATGGCACTGAGCTTGTAGCAGATTCTGGTTCAGTTTCTGAGGAGCTTGCCGCTAAGGGAATCACAACATCTAAGGAAGAGGCAAAGAAAGGAACTATCGCTCATGGTATTCTGAGTGGTCACAATACTTCAGGCGATGAGGAAAATCTTAAGATAAAGTTTGATAAAATGACATCACATGATATTACATTTGTTGGTATCATTCAGACTGCAAGAGCTTCAGGACTTACTGAATTCCCTATTCCTTATGTTCTTACAAACTGCCATAACTCACTTTGTGCAGTTGGTGGAACAATTAATGAAGATGATCATATGTTTGGACTTTCTGCTGCTAAAAAATATGGCGGAATCTATGTTCCTCCTCATCAGGCAGTTATCCATCAGTATGCAAGAGAAGAACTGGCTGAGTGTGGTGCCATGATCCTTGGTTCAGATAGTCATACACGTTATGGTGCGCTTGGTACCATGGCAATCGGTGAAGGCGGTGGAGAACTTGCCAAGCAGCTTCTTGGAAGAACTTATGATGTTAAGTCTCCTAAAGTAATTGCTATTTATCTTGATGGAGAGCCGGTAAAGGGTGTTGGTCCTCAGGACGTTGCTCTCGCGCTTATCGGAGCTACATTTAAGAATGGATATGTTAAGAACAGCGTAATGGAATTCGTAGGACCTGGTGTTGATAAGCTTACATCTGATTTCCGTATCGGTGTTGATGTAATGACAACTGAGACTACATGTCTTTCATCAATCTGG
Source organism: Eubacterium sp. (assembly GCA_024687845.1). The sequence continues at coordinate 37,091 of JAILEL010000041.1, read as the reverse complement.
AAGACAGATGATAAGACTAAGGAATGGTTCGAGACACATTACAGACCTGATGCTTATAAAGAACTTAAACCTGCTGATGTTGCTTACTATGATGGTGTGGTATATGTTGATCTGTCAAAGATTCGTCCAATGATAGCACTTCCTTTCCATCCATCAAATACATATACAATAGAAGAACTTAATGCAAATCTTAAGGACATTCTTCATGAATGTGAGGAAAATGGTCGTAAACAGCTTACAGGTGATGTAGAGTTCAAGCTTACAGACAAGATTCGTGATGGAAAGCTCTATGTTGAGCAGGGAATTATTGCTGGTTGTGCAGGTGGTGGATTCGAGAACATTTGCGATGCTGCAGATATCCTTAAAGGTCATTATATTGGAAATGATGAGTTTACACTCGATGTATATCCTGCAAGTATGCCAGTTATGATGGAACTTGTTAATAACGGACGTGCAGCAGATATTATGAAGACAGGAGCTATCATCAAGACAGCATTCTGCGGCCCTTGCTTCGGTGCTGGAGATACACCTGCTAACAATGCACTTTCAATCAGACATTCAACACGTAACTTCCCTAACAGAGAAGGCTCAAAGATTCAGAATGGTCAGATTAGTTCAGTTGCACTTATGGATGCCCGTTCAATCGCTGCTACAGCTGTCAACAAAGGCTTCCTTACACCTGCAACAGATATTGATGTTCAGTATACAGGACCAAAGTATTTCTTCGATAAGTCAATCTATGACAACAGAGTATATAATGGCTGGGGAAATGCAAAGCCTGAAGAAGAGCTTAAGCAGGGACCAAATATCAAACCATGGCCAGCTATGCCGGCTCTTGAAGATAATCTGCTTCTCAAGGTATGTTCAGTTATTACTGATCCTGTTACAACAACTGATGAACTTATCCCATCAGGAGAAACTTCTTCATACAGATCCAATCCTATAGGACTTGCTGAGTTTACTCTTTCACGTAAGGATCCTGAATATGTTGGAAGAGCTAAAGAGTTCCATCAGGTTGAGGTGGATAGAGAAGCTGGAGGACATCCATGTGAGAACTATCCAGAGCTTAAGGAAGTAATGCCTATTATCAAAGAGAAGTTTAATGAAGTTAATAGAAAGAATACGGGCTTCGGAAGTACTATCTATGCAGTAAAGCCAGGTGATGGCTCAGCTCGTGAACAGGCTGCTTCATGTCAGAAGGTTCTTGGTGGATGGGCTAACATTGCTCGAGAATACGCTACAAAGAGATATCGTTCTAACCTCATTAACTGGGGAATGCTTCCATTTATAATGGATGAAAATGCGGTAGATGTAACACAGGATAATCCATACGGATTCGAAAATGGAGACTATGTATTCATTCCTGATATTAAGAAAGCAGTAGAAGAAAAGGCAGAAGTGATTAAGGGATATATCGTTAATAAAGGAATGAAAGAAATATCACTTAAGCTTGGGGAACTGACAGATGATGAAAGAACCATCATTACAAGTGGATGTCTGATTAATTATTATCGTGATCACTGATGAATAAATGATGATTTTATTTGCTAGCATTCATGGTTGCTTTGGGATTTATTCAACCATGAATAATGGCGAAAATAATGTTTGGGTTATTACAAACAAAAAATATAAGGAGTCATTTTATTGATTATGAGAAAGAAAATAATAACTACGGCATTAGTTACAATGATGGTTTTATCTGCTGCAGGATGTGGCAAGGCTTCAGAATCAACTGAATCGGCAAAGAATAGTGCTACAACTACATCAGATAGTGCTTCTAAGGATTCTGATAAGAAAACAGATGTTGAAAAGGCTGTTGATGAGTCTGCAGATACACAGGCAGACACACAGGCAGATACTCAGGCAGACACACAAGCAGATACACAGGCAGATACAGAAGCTGATACTACTGCAGAAGCTGCGGCAGAAGCCGAGGCAGAAGCTGAAGCAGCAGCTGAGACAGAAGCAAAAGAGGCTGCCGAGGCAGATGAGTCTGGTAATGAGGATGATTCTGATTTTTACTATGTTGCTACAAACCTGGATAAGCAGACTGTAGAAGATTATGCTGCATTGGTTAAGGAAACCTATCTTCAGGCTAACTGGGTAGGAATTTCAGAAATGATCATCTATCCTATAACAATGTATCCGGATGTTACAGTTAATAATGCAGATGAATTTCTTAGTTATATGGAAGGAAAGGCTATTGCAGGAGAAGACAGAGCTGCGATTGAAGATGAAAGCTGTGTAAATATGTTTGCAAACAGCGGTGGAATATGTCTTGGAACCGGTCAGATCTGGATAAATGAGAATGTGGATACAGGTTCTCTTGGAATTACTTCTCTTTCAGGAATTGTTGAAAGATAATATAAATGTGTTTGTAAAGCAAACGTCTATTTGAAAGAAGGTGAGATGTATGAGCCTTGGTTATGGTACATTTTGGGTGATTGTTGCAGCAGTGGCGCTGATTGTAGAAATCATCTCCATGGGGCTGTCATCCATCTGGTTTACAGGGGGCGGTATAGTTGCGGCAGTGATTGGTTATATGGGTGGACCACTATGGTTACAGATTGTAGCATTTATCGCTGTTTCAACTGTTTTACTGCTGGCAATGAGACCTATTGCGAAAAAACATCTGGCAATAGGAAATGAAAAAACGAATATTGACAGCATGATAGGCCGGACTGAAAAAATACTGGTAACGGTAGATAATAATGAAGGTACTGGAATGCTGAAAATAGGAGATGTTGAGTGGAGAGCTGTTTCCGAAGATGGAAGTGTTATTCCCGTGGGTACACTGGTTAAGATAGTAAAAATCGAGGGAACGAAGCTTTTCGTGAGACGAGAGCTTTCAGGTATGTCAGAATAAGAAATAAAACCAATTCAGGAGCAGACTTCTATATTGGAATGACATATCCAAAGTGTTTTTAAGAAGGAGGGTTTTAAGTATGATGATTGTATTAGGCGTTATTCTTGTTATTGCAATTGTTCTTCTTTGCAGCTCACTCAGAGTTGTAAGACAGGCAAATGCATATGTAATAGAGAGACTTGGAACTTATACAGCGACCTGGGGCGTGGGACTTCATCTGATGGTTCCCGTTATTGATAAGGTTGCCCGTAGAGTTTCACTTAAGGAGCAGGTTGCTGACTTCCCACCACAGCCGGTTATTACTAAGGATAATGTTACAATGAGAATAGACACTGTTCTTTTCTTCCAGATAACAGATCCGAAGCTTTACTGCTACGGCGTAGAGAATCCGCTTGCTGCTATTGAAAATCTTACAGCGACAACACTTAGAAATATTATCGGTGATCTTGAGCTTGACCAGACTCTTACTTCAAGAGAGACAATCAACTCCAAGATGAGGGCTACACTTGATGAAGCTACAGATCCTTGGGGAATCAAGGTTAATCGTGTAGAGCTTAAGAATATCATGCCTCCAGCTGCTATTCAGGAATCAATGGAAAAACAGATGAAGGCAGAGCGTGAGAGACGTGAACAGATAATCAGAGCAGAAGGTGAAAAACAGGCTGCAATCACTGTTTCAGAAGGTGAGAAGGAAGCTAAGATTCTTCGTGCAACTGCTGATAAAGAGGCAACAATCCTTGCAGCAGAGGCAAAAAAACAGGCTGCAATTCTTGAAGCACAGGCACAACGTGAAGCTGCAATCCAGAGAGCTCAGGGTAATGCAGAGGCTATTCGTCAGATACAGCAGGCAGAAGCAGATGCAGTAAAGATGATGAATGAAGCATCTCCTACACAGGCTACTATAGCTGTAAAAGGACTTTCAACATTTGAAAGAGCAGCTAATGGTCCTGCTAATAAGCTTATTGTTCCATCAGAGCTTGCAGGTATAACAAGCCTTGCAACTGCAGTAACAGAAGCTATCAAGACGGGTAAAGAAGAACCCGGCAGACTGAATAAAATAGATTAAATATCTCAGAGGACATCCTGATAAAAAGGGATGTCCTTTTTTAGTTCACCGTGAATAGTAACGTGCGAGCTTTAGGCGGGATTGGCAAAAATAAACAAAAACAGATTATTATATTAGTGATTATTAGAGCGCATTTGATTCTGCTTAACAGTTAAAATTGTGATAATAAACAAAACTTACGATAAAAAATTAGCTATTAAGGTGAAAATATATAAATTTGATGTTTTAAATAATATAAAAAAGTGATATAATAGCATTGAATTGTTTATTATTAATAAGTTACTGTGATTAGTAATGAATAAAGAGACACAAGATTAATGCTAAAAAGGAGTGACAATATGGTTAAGAAGGAAATGATCGCAATGCTTCTTGCTGGTGGCCAGGGTTCCCGTCTTGGCGTTCTGACATCGAAGCTTGCAAAACCTGCAGTTGCCTTTGGCGGAAAGTATAAGATTATTGATTTTCCACTTAGTAACTGTATTAACTCGGGAATTGATACCGTTGGAGTACTTACGCAGTACAGACCGCTTAGACTGAATCAGCATATTGGTATTGGTATGCCTTGGGATTTAGATAGGAATTTTGGAGGCGTTACGGTACTTCCACCATATGAAAGTTCAGATAATGCGTCCTGGTATACAGGAACTGCAAATGCTATTTATCAGAATCTAGAGTTTATGGATTATTATAATCCTGATTATGTGCTCATCCTTTCAGGAGATCACATTTATAAAATGGACTATGAGGTAATGCTTGATTTCCATAAGACATCTCATGCAGATGTAACTATCGCAACTTATCAGGTTCCGATGGAGGAGGCTAGCAGATTCGGAGTTGTTATCACTGATGAAAACAATGTTATTCAGGAATTTGAAGAAAAGCCTGAGCATCCGCGCAGCAACAAAGCTTCTATGGGTATTTATATATTTAACTGGAAGCTTCTGAAGGAAAAACTTATTGAGATGAAGGACGTTCCTTCGTGCGATTTTGGAAAGCATGTCATTCCTGCTTGTCACTCAGAGGGCAAGAAGATTGTAGCTTATGATTATAAGGGATATTGGAAGGATGTTGGAACTCTCGGTTCATACTGGGAAGCTAACATGGAGCTGGTAGATATTATTCCTGAATTCAATCTTTATGAGGAGTTCTGGAGAATATATACAAAGAGCGATAATCTTCCACCACAGTATATAGCACCTGGCAGCAGCGTTCAGAAGAGTATCATTGGAGAAGGTACTGAAATATACGGAAATGTTGAAAAGTCTGTTATCGGTTCTGCTGTTAAGATTGGTAAGGGAGCGGTTGTTAAGGATTCCATTATAATGAACAATGTTGAGATTGGTGATGGAGCTATCATTGACAAGGCAATCCTTGCTGAAGGTGTAAAAGTTGGTAAGAATGTTGAGCTCGGAGTTGGTGAATCAGCAGAAAATGATTACAAGCCGGCTGTTTATGCATTTGACCTCGTAACTATAGGTGAGAATTCTACTGTTCCGGAAAATGTTAAGGTTGGAAAGAACACTGCTATTCTCGGAGAAACCACTGTAGAAGACTATCCGGATGGAATACTTCCTAGTGGCGGTTCTATAATAAGAGAGGCAGGTGAATAATATGAGAGCTATAGGAATAATTCTTGCAGGTGGAAACAGCAGTAGGATGGGAGACTTGTCAGCTAAGCGTGCAACAGCAGCTATGCCTATGGCAGGATGCTACAGAGCCATCGACTTCTCACTTTCAAATATGTCTAATTCACATATTCAGAAGGTAGCAGTTTATACTCAGTACAATTCAAGATCCTTAAATGAACACCTTAATTCCTCCAAATGGTGGGATTTCGGAAGAAAACAGGGTGGACTTTATATATTCACTCCTACAATCACAGCAACTAATAGTTATTGGTATAAAGGAACAGCAGATGCACTGTATCAGAATATCGGATTTTTAAAGGATGCTCATGAGCCTTACGTAGTAATTGCTTCCGGAGACGGAGTTTATAAGATGGATTACAATAAGGTTCTTGAAGATCATATCGCTAAAAATGCAGATATTACTATTGTAACAAAAGAAATCAAAGCCGATGAAGACGACATTTCCAGATTCGGAGTTGTAAAGGTTGGCGATAATGGACGAGTTCTTGATTTTGAAGAGAAGCCTCTCGTTGCCGAGACAACTACAGCATCTATCGGAGTTTATGTAGTAAGACGCCGTCAGCTTATCGAACTTCTTGAAGCATCAGCTGCTGAAGGAAGAACTGATTTTGTTAAGGATATTCTTATCAGATATAAGAATGTTAAGAGAATCAATGCATATAATCTGGATTCATATTGGAGAAATATCGGATCTGTAGATTCTTATTTCAGAACTAACATGGACTTCCTTAAGTCTGATGTAAGAGATCATTTCTTCAGAACTAATCCAGGTGTATATACAAAGGTTGAAGACCTTCCGCCAGCTAAGTTTAATGGAGATGCAGTAACATCCAACTCACTCATAGCAAGTGGATGTATAATAAATGGCTCAGTTGAAAACTCAGTTCTGTTTAAGAAGGTTTATGTAGGAAATAATTGTGTTATTAAGAACTCTATCATTTTAAATGATGTTCATATTGGAGATAACTGCTATATTGAGAACTGTATCGTTGAGAGCAGAGATACAATCAAAGCTAATACAGTACACACAGGTGAAGCAGGAAATCCAAAAATCGTAATTGAGAAGAGCTTCAGATACACACTTTAAAATATAGCAATAAAATTGGAGGGCTACAGTATGGAAATCACAGATGTTAGAGTAAGACGAGTTGCAAAAGAAGGTAAGATGAAGGCGGTTGTATCTATAACAATTGATAATGAATTTGTTATTCATGATATCAAGGTTATTGAAGGTGAGAAGGGACTTTTCATCGCAATGCCAAGCCGCAAATCTTCAGATGGTGAATATAGAGATATTGCACATCCTATCAATTCTGATACAAGAAGAAAGATTCAGAACCTTGTACTTGCGAGATATGAGGAGACACCAGAAGAAGAAGTTGTCGAGTAAATAATAATGTTGCTTTAGATAAGTGCAGGCAGGTTGGGACTAACCTGCCTTTACTTATTGTTATTCAAAAAATCGGGAGAAAAAATATTTAGGAGCAGTATACTATGGTTGTTAAAATTATTTTTGGCGGACAACCAATGGTTGTTGACCTGGATTCATTCAATAAGGAGGCAATCAGCTTTGGAAGAAGTACGGATTGTGATATTCAGATTCAAAAACCATATGTGTCAAGATGCCATGGATATTTCTATAGACAGAATGGTTCGTGGTTTGTTAAAGATAATAACAGTACTAATGGTTTGATCTACAAAAAACAAAAGGTTCAGTATGCACCACTTGGCTCAGATGATATTTATATAGTTGGTAATGACAGAAATGATTACGTTACTATTCATATGTCCAAGAGTGCTTCAGCGGTGACACCGAAACCGGTCGGTGGATATCAGTATCCGGTTCCTGTTAATGGAATTAACCAGAATAATTATCAGAACCCATATCAGGCACAAAACCAATATCAGAATCAGGGACAGAATTCATTCCAGAATCAATATCAGAATCGGGGACAGAATTCGTTCCAAAATCAATATCAGAGTCAGGGACAGAATTCATTCCAGAATCAATATCAGAGTCAGGGACGGAATTCATTTCAGAATCAATATCCGGCTCAGTACAATAACTCAAATAATGGTTATAACGCTAACTCAGGTGGTGGCATTTATGATGATGTAATTGGCGTTTATAAGAACAATCCTGGATATACTCCTGGTAGCAAGGAATGTACTTTTGATGGAACTGGTGGAGAGATATTTGGTCTAAGTTTGCTCTTGGGACTTGTTACAGTTGTTACATTAGGGCTAGCTTTTCCTTGGGCATATTGTAAGCTGACAAAATGGCAGTATGAACATACAATAGTTAGAGGCAGAAGGCTTACATTTACAGGAACTGCAATGCAGATATTTGGCAGGTGGTGTCTATGGGCGCTTCTTACATTTGTTACTGGTGGTATTTTCTCATATTTTCAGGTTTATTTCTTGAATAAATGGGCTTTATCACATATCTGCTATGCAGATTCAAGTCCAGGATACGGACAGATAGTTCAGGATTCAGCTTATGATGCTGATCTTGGAGATTATCTTGGAAATTATCTTGTAGCAAGCCTTTTGATCAGTATTACATGCGGAATAGCTACACCTTGGGAACTGGTTAGAGTTCACAAATTCCTTAAGAGACATATGATAATAAATGGTGATAGATTTGATTTTCACGGAGAAGGTGGCTCTTTCTGGGGACAGTGCTTCCTTATAGGATTACTAACGGTGTTAACCTGTGGTCTGTATTACCCTTGGGGAGCATGCAAGCTTCAAAGGTGGTTTTGGGATAATACATCAGTTGAAACAGGATACAGATAAAAAAGAGGTAGAAAGATGTTTTGTAACAGATGTGGTAAGGAATTTAATCCAATAAGTCAGGTTTGTCCTTATTGTGGAAATATCCATAGTGAACTGAGTGATGCTTATGATAATGGATTTCAGTATCCGGTTCCGGTAGGACAAAAATCCTATGAAAATGATTATAGAAATGATTATAGTAATCAGATACAGATGCAAGGGCAGTTTGTAAAAAGTACTCAGAGTAAGTCTCAGAATAAAATGCAGCAACAGGCACAGAATCCATCACAGAATCAGCTGCAAGATCAGTATCAGTACCAGGTTCAGCCTCAGCCTTATTCTATTCAGCCAATGAATAATTATCAGACTCTGAACAATAATCAATATCAGACATTAGGTGGTGTTGAATATCAGAAAGAGCCTGTAAAACAGATAAGTGATATAGTTCAGTCCCTTACTAATGCTAAAAATCAGATGGGCGGACAGAATCAGACTCAGTATGGATCAGGGATGCAGAATAATGCTAAGACAAATGGTCAGTCAAATAATCAGTATTCTGCACAGAACCCAAATAGTAGTGGAGTAATGTGGAATCCTGGTGATAAGGAGTGTACGTTTGACGGTACTGGAGGGCAGATCTTCCTGCTTAGTCTTGGACTGGCGCTGGCTATAGTATTTTCATTAGGTCTGGCAGGCCCATGGGCTATGACCAAGTTACTTAGATGGCAGTACAGCCATACATATATAAGAGGAAGACAGCTTTCTTATACAGGAACCGCTATGGAACTGTTCCTTAAGAGTCTGGTGTGGGCACTGCTCACATTAGTAACATTTGGAATTTACGGATTGTTTTTACCACATTTTTTAATAAAATGGATGAATCCTCGAGTGTGCTATGCAGACACAATGACTCCGATAGGGCAGCAATCACCGGGCTCGTTTTATGATGGAGATGTAGGCGGATTTCTGGGAACTTATATAGTCGCAGCTATTCTCATTGATATTACCTGTGGTATAGCATATCCATGGGAAGTTGTAAGATTCTATAAGTTCTATAACAGTCATACAGTAATAGATGGAGACCGCCTTGAATTCCACGGAAATGGCGGGGCAGCCTGGGGATATCTGTTTCTTATAGCACTTCTTTCAGGAGTTACACTCGGCTTTTATTATCCATGGGGAATGTGCAAATTCCAGAAATGGATATGGGAGAATACATCTGTTCAGTCAAGCGGAAATGTTAACTATAATGCATAAGATACTAAAAAACTTGTAAAGTTCCTTATATTCTGATATAATCGCGTTTCGATAATCATATTAATTGGATATTTAAAGAGAAACCAATTTACATGTTAAAAAGGAGTGCTGAGTAATGAACAAGTTCAAGGCTGTAATTCTGGCTGCTGGTAAAGGTACAAGAATGGAATCGGATCTTCCAAAGGTTCTACATAAGGTAGATGGCGAGACTATGGTTCACCATACAATCAAGGCAGCAAATGATGCCGGAGCAAGTGAAATTATTGTTATAGTGGGATATGAGGGGCAGATGGTTAAACACGAGATAGTTGATGTTGTTGAATTCGTTGAACAGCGTGAACAGCTCGGAACCGGACATGCTATTATGTGTGCAAAGGATAAGATTGGTACTGAGGGCGATGTTGTTGTTCTGTGTGGAGATACACCGCTTATAACCGGTAACACCATTCGTGAGCTTTATGAGAAGCATAAAAAGGAATCAAATGGTGTAACTGTCCTTTCTGCAATAATTGATGACCCTACAGGATATGGACGAATCATAAGAGATGCTTCAGGTAATTTCCTCAGAATTACTGAGCATAAGGATTGTACTCCTGAAGAGCTTAAGGTAAATGAAATCAATTCCGGAATGTATGTATTTAATGCGGAAGCTCTTTCAGCAAGTCTGGGACTTTTGTCAAATAATAATTCACAGGGAGAGTATTATCTTACAGATACCGTTGCAATTATAAAAAATTGCGGACTTAAGGTAAATGCTATGCCTGTAGCTGATATAAATGAAATTCTTGGTGTTAATACTAAAGATCAGCTTGTTATAGCTGAGGCTATTATGATTGCTCGAAAGGCAATGATGAAGGCAGAATAATACGAGAAGGATTCAAGCTTAAATGTTGATAGGCTTATGAGTTTGGATAAAGACATAGGGATAGAGGAGTAAAAAGATGAAAATCGTTGTTGGACTGGGTAATCCGGGTATTAAGTATGCCGGCTCCAGACATAATACCGGCTTTTCTGTAATTACATCAATTTCTGATAAGTTCGATATTCCACTCAATAAAAAACAGTGCAAGGCAGTAGTCGGGCTTGGGCTTATATCTGGTGAAAGGGTCGTTCTGGCCGAACCACAGACATTTATGAATCTAAGCGGTGAAGCAGTGTCAGCACTGCTTCATTTCTATAGGTGCGATGTGAAGGACCTGATTGTAATCTATGATGATATGGATCTGGAGGTTGGAAAGATCAGGCTCAGAGGCCGTGGAAGTGCAGGCGGCCATAATGGAATAAAGAATATCATTGAATATATTGGCACAGATGAATTCGAAAGAATAAAGGTTGGTATCGGCAAACCACCAGCTCCAATGGAGGTTATAGATTATGTACTTGGAAGATTTCCAAGTGAAGAACTTCCTATTATGAGAGAATCTGTTGATAAGGCAACACTTGCCTTAGAAGAAATAATAAAAAATGGTATTGATTCTGCGATGAATAAGTATAACTAACTGGATATGCTGCTTTGCTAGAGTATGAACAGTATAGAGTATAAATAGTACAAAAGAATAATTTAGGTCTGACTTAAGTTGAGGAATTATTAAAAATGGAAACGCTGATTAGTCCACTTAAGTCCGGCGAAGAGCTGAGTAAGATAAAAAAAGAATATCCATGCAGTTTATGGGGACTTTCCAGAAGCGCAAGGCCTCTTGTTATAGAAAGCATGAGGGACGGCAATCCGTTTGTTCTGGTAATAACCTATGATACTGCGAGGGCTGACAAGCTGTACCAGGACTACAGATTCTATGATAAGGACGTGTATCTGTATCCTGCGAAGGATGCTCTTTTCTATTATGCTGATATTCATGGTAATCTTACATCAGCAAAACGACTGGAAATCTTAAAAAGAATATATAAACAGGAAAAAACAGTCATCATAACCACGGTAGATGCAGTCATGGATAAGCTTCCTGACATGCAGTATTTTAAACGTCATAGCTTTACCCTTTCAGTGGGGCAGGAGATAGATCTTAATGATATCAGCTCGAAGCTGGTCATGCTTGGTTATGAAAACTGCGGTGTTGTTGAATTCAGAGGACAGTTTTCCATAAGAGGAGGTATTCTTGATATATACCCTCTTACGGAAGAGTGTCCTTGTCGTGTTGAGCTCTTTGGAGACGAAATAGATTCAATCAGGTACTTTGATGAAGGAACTCAGAGATCGATTGAGGAAATCGAAAGCTTTGAAGTGCTTCCGGCAAGTGAATACGTTCTGAGTCAGGCCCGTATCAAGAGAGGTATGGATCTGATAGATGCAGAATGTGAAAAAGTCGCCGGTGCATTTAAGAAAGCATTTCAGACAGAAAGCTATGCAAGACTTACTTCCTATATCAGACATATTAAGGAAGAGGTGATGGAGTACAATTCTACTTCTGGTCTTGACAGCTTTGTTACTTATTTCTTCAGTACCTGCGTTTCATTTCTTGATTATCTTCCTGAAAATGTACCCATCTTTATTGATGAGCCAGAAAGGGTGAGAGAAAGAGCCAGTGGATATTCTAAGGAATTCAGACTCTCTATGCAGTCAAGACTTGAATGCGGATATATCCTTCCTGGTCAGGCGGATGTTTTATATACTGATACTCAGACTGTGGAAGCGCTGGGGCAGAGAAAGCTAATCCTTCTTTCAGAGCTTTATAAGAAGCAGACAGAGTGGGGCGAGAAAGAAAACATTTTCCTTGAAACTAAGGGCATAGGAACCTATAGAGGCGACACGGACAGACTTATACTGGATATTCAAAAATGGCGCAAGGATGATTATAAGATAGTCATTGTTTCTCCTTCTCAGACCAGAGGCAAAAGACTTGCTACAGCTCTTATGGAGAAAGAGATACCGGCATTCTTTACGACGAGTAAAACCAGAATACTAAAGCCACGTGAAGTAATGATAACGGATGGTAACCTTGAAGAAGGATTCAGGGTTCCTGGTTCAAGTCTGGTTGTTATTAGCGAAAGCGAAATCTTCGGCGGAGAGAAAACTAAGAGAAGAAGACTCCCTAAAAAATTCGAAGGTGAAAGATTTTCAGATCTTAGTGAGATAAATGTAGGTGACTATGTAGTTCATGAAAGACACGGAATAGGTGTCTATAAAGGAATAGAAAAGGTTAGCACATCCGACGGCAGGGTAAGAGACTATATCAATATTGATTATGCTGGCGGCGGCAGACTCTTTATTCCGGTTGATCAGCTGAGTCTTATCGGAAAATATTCAAGTAAAGACTCCCGACCACCACGACTTAATAAATTAGGTGGAGAACAGTGGAATAAAACCCGGGCAAGAGTATCAAAGAGTGTTGATAATATAGCGAGTGAACTGATTCAGCTCTATGCTGTAAGACAGAGTAAGAAGGGATATCAATTTTCTGAAGATACACTGTGGCAGAGAGAATTCGAGGAAATGTTCCCTTATGAGGAAACTCAGGACCAGATTCATGCCATAGAAGATACCAAGAAAGATATGGAAAGCTCCAAGATAATGGACAGACTTATCTGCGGTGATGTAGGCTTTGGTAAAACTGAGGTAGCTATAAGAGCTGCATTTAAGGCAGTGCAGGACGGTAAGCAGGTGGCATATTTAGTGCCTACTACAATTCTTGCGCAGCAGCATTTTGAAAACTTTGAGTCCAGAATGGAAGGCTATCCTATAAATGTAAGAGTGCTTTCAAGATTCTGCACAACAAAACAGGTTAAGGAAACTCTTGCAGGGCTCAAAAATGGTTCAGTAGATATAGTTATTGGAACTCATAGGATTCTTTCGAAGGATGTGTCCTTTAAATCTCTTGGACTTCTTATAATAGATGAGGAACAGAGATTCGGTGTAAAACATAAGGAAGCAATTAAGGAGATGAAGAACACTGTAGATGTTCTGACACTCACTGCTACTCCGATTCCAAGAACTCTTCATATGAGTCTTATAGGAATCAGGGATATGAGTATCCTTGAGGAGCCACCGGTAGATAGAAGACCGATTCAGACCTACGTCATGGAATATGACAGAGAGATTGTGAAAGAAGCAATATCCAGAGAGCTGGCGAGAAAAGGACAGGTTTACTATGTTTATAACAGAGTGGATGATATAGAAAGAATCTGTCTTGAGATAAGAGAATTAATTCCAGATGCTGTGGTTGAATTCGCTCATGGAAAGATGAAGGAGCGAGAGCTCGAGGATATTATGCATGCCTTTATTAAAAATGAGATAGATGTCCTTGTATCAACAACAATAATTGAAACAGGTCTGGATATTCCAAATGTTAATACAATTATTATTCATAATGCAGATAATTTTGGACTGGCACAGTTGTATCAGCTCCGGGGAAGAGTTGGACGAAGTGACCGTTCCGCATACGCATTTATGATGTATAGAAGAGATAAAGTCATCAGAGAGGTTGCAGAGAAACGTCTATCAGCTATAAGAGAATTTACCGAGCTGGGTTCGGGCTATAAGATTTCCATGAAGGACCTTGAGATAAGAGGCGCCGGTAATATTCTTGGAAGCAGCCAGTCTGGTCATATGGAAGAGATTGGCTACGACCTGTATGTTAAAATGCTGAATAAGGCTATAAGAGAAAAGAAGGGAGAAACCTCAGAAGAGGATTTTGACACTTCTGTTGAAATACCGGTAGATGCATATATTCCAGATGAATATGTGAGAAATGAGTTTTTAAAACTCGAACTATATAAACATATATCCCGTATCGAAAATGAGGAAGACAGAGATGCTGTTGTGGCTGAGGCAAAGGACAGATTCGGAAATCTTCCAAAGGTTGTCGAAAGGCTTATTCAGGTTGCTCTTATAAGGGCGAAGGCCCATAAAGCTGAAATAACACATATCCGCTATACAGATGGATGGGTTCAGTATATAATAAGGGACAAAGCGCCTGTAAGGGTAGAGTCAATCAATGGCTTTGTTAAAAAATACAAGGGCAATATGAGACTGGTAAATGCCAAAGAATCCGGATTTGCTGTTAAGACATCAAGCATTATTCAGGAAAATATGCTCAGCAGTATAGAAAAAGTGATAGAAGACATAGACAGCAGCCTGATAGTTCATCCGGAAACAAAGAAATCCTAGATTTACAGTTAGTTTTTTAGTTAGTTTTCAAGAGATTTAACTCTTGTTTATCATTATTCAGGCGTAAGATAAGGTGGAATATAAATAGATGAAAAATGTCAATCATAACAGAATAACAAAAACTCTAAAAAAATGGACAGCGGCAGTACTCATCCTTTGCTTTATTACCACGCTTAATGCCTGCGGATTCTCAGATGAGCCAGAGGTTCGGGCTAAAGATACTGTATTCACATTTGCTGGGGAAAATATAACTCTGGGTGAAGTTTATCTCTATGCCAATACCGTTAAAGAGGACTATGAGTCAGTCTATGGCTCTGGCATCTGGGGAGTAGACATTTCAGTTGCAAGAGACAAGAGTGCAAATATGGAGGATGTTACAAGAAGAGACATTATTGAAGACATTGTGCATGTCAAGCTACTGGCGTCCAAGGCGACTGATTTTAAATGTGCACTTAATGAAGACGAGGCAAAAGCTGTTTCCAAGGAGGCAGACGATTTTTATGAGAATCTGACAGATCAGCAGATTCAGGATATGCAGCTTGAATATGATCTGATTCAAAAGGTCATGCAGGAAAATGCACTCGCTAAAAAGGTTTATAATACAATTATAGACAAGGCAGGAATCGAAGTATCAGATGAAGATGCGAGAATGACTACATTTTATGATCTGTATTTTGAATGCTATGCAGTTGCTTCAAGTGGTGACGTAACTAAGTTCTCAGAGGATGAGAAGCAGGCCCAGTTTGAAAGAGCTCTTCAGGCATACAATACGCTCATCAATCCTATTGAGAGTGGTGTGAATGATGGAACCTCATCTACAAGCCCGAATAGTACCAATATTGAAGGCCTTGCAGAATATTATGGCCTCACAAATTCCGCTTACTATACAATGACACCATCTGAGATAAAGGGAATATACGGTAATGAAATAGCAGATAAGCTCTATGACCTTGAGGATGGTTCTTACAGTCTGGTAACAGAGTCAGAATATGGTTATCATATTTTCTATATGAAAGCTCTTACTGATAGAGATGCAACAGATCAGAGAAAGACTGAGCTCATAGTCGGAAAGAGAAGAAGCTACATGGGAACAAAGTATTCTGAGTGGCTTCAGACTGAAGATCCTAATTTCAGCTATGAGAAATCAGTTGATTTTAATGTTTATTATGGCATCAAGTTCTAGTATATTTTTACTTGAATGTCTATCTGTGAAGAGGTTAAGTTTGGTTAACTTATATGCTACATATTTGTTATAATTTATGTTGTTACAGAATGTAGCGAAGCAATAAATTAATAATTTATACACAAAGTAATAATACAATATAAAAAGAAGGAGATAAAAAATGAGTAAGAAGCCTGTAGTAGTTATGGTTCTTGATGGTTATGGTGAGTCAGATATTAAGGAGGGAAATGCTATTGCTATAGCTAATACTCCTGTTATGGATAAGTTAAAGGCTGAGTGCCCTTATAAGAGAGGCCTTGCATCAGGTATGGCTGTTGGTCTTCCTGACGGACAGATGGGTAACTCTGAAGTAGGACATATGAATATCGGATCAGGAAGAATCATTTATCAGGATCTGACACTTATTACTAAGTTCATCGAGGATGGAGATTTCTTCAAAAATGAAGAACTGCTTCATGCTATCAACAATTGTAAAGAAAAGGGAAGTGACCTTCACCTCTGGGGACTTCTTTCAGATGGTGGTGTTCACAGCCACAATACACATCTTTATGCAATCCTTGAAATGTGTAAGAGAGAGGGACTTGAAAATGTATATATTCATCCTTTCTTCGATGGAAGAGATACACCTCCAGCATCAGGTAAGGACTATCTTCAGGAGCTTGTAGATAAGACTGTTGAAATCGGAGTTGGAAAGGTTGCATCACTTTCAGGTCGTTACTATGCAATGGATAGAGATAATAACTGGGACAGAATCCAGAAAGCATATGACAGTCTTGTAACTGGAGAAGGAATAAAAGCTACTGATCCTGTTCAGGCTATGCAGGATTCCTATGATAATGGTGTTACAGATGAGTTCGTTCTTCCTACTGTTATCACAGATGAGGCTGGTAAGCCTTTATCACTTGTTAAGTCAGGAGACTCTGTAATATTCTTCAACTTCAGACCTGACAGAGCTCGTGAGATTACTAAAGCATTCTGCTTCACTGATGATGATATCCAGGCTCAGCCAGGTGATGCAGAAGATACAAAATGCATCAAATACCTTAAGAGAGCAAATGGTTTCATGGAGCTTACCTATGTCTGCTTCAAGGATTATGATGAAACTATTCCAAACAAGTTTGTAGCATTTAAGAAGCAGGAAATCACAAATACATTTGGTGAGTATCTTGCTAAGCTTGGCAAGAAACAGCTTAGACTTGCTGAGACAGAGAAATACGCTCACGTAACCTTCTTCTTCAATGGCGGTATAGAAGAGCCAAATGAAGGCGAGGACAGAATTCTTGTTAATTCACCAGCTGTTGCAACTTATGATCTTCAGCCTGAAATGAGTGCACCTGAGGTTAGTGAAAAGTTAAATGCTGCTATTCGTTCAGGTGAATATGATGTAATCATTATCAACTTCGCTAACCCTGATATGGTAGGCCACACAGGAGTTCTCGATGCTGCAGTTAAGGCAGTTGAGACTGTAGATAAATGTGTAGGAGATGCTGTAGAAGCTGTTAAGGAAATGGATGGAGTTCTTTTCATCTGTGCTGATCATGGTAACTGTGAGCAGATGGTAAACTATGAAACAGGAGAGCCACATACAGCTCATACAACTAATCCAGTACCATTCATTCTTTATAACTACGATGAGGCATACACACTTAAAGATGGTGGAAAATTGTGTGATATAATACCTACAGTACTTGAAATAATGGGACTTGAGCAGCCAGAGGAAATGAAGGGACAGTCACTTCTTATAAAGAAATAATAAAACTTTATAGAGTGAAATAAGATAGTTCTAAAAGTATTTATATGAAATAAAGGAAAAATTATGGAATTAAAAAAAGATAATAATCAGATGCAGAATGGTGGAGATCAGGCTCAGAACCAGTATGGTGGTCCGGCTCAGAATCAGTATGGTGGTGTACCTCAGAATCAGTATGGTGGTGCGCCCCAGAACCAGTCTCCTTACAGAGGCGGCCAGTCCTCTTATGGAACCCCGTCTCCAACACCAGGTCAGTCATTTGGAAATCAGGCTCCTAATGGTAATTCACCATATGGTGGAGGTTCTTCATATAATGGAGGGCCTGCATATGGAAATGATTACTCAACTCCAAAGATGAAAAGTTCGATTAATCCACTCGTAATAATACTTCCTATTCTTATTCTTGTAGCAATTATAGGAGTGAGTCAGGCTAAAAAGGTATTTGGTGGTAAAGCTTATACTCCGGGAACTTTTTCTGGGGATGTTTTCACAAATGATTATTTTGGATTTGAAGTAGATCTTAGTTCTGGCAAGGGCTGGACTAAAACTTCTTATACTGGAGGAGCAGAAGCAGAGCTTCAGACATTAAAAAGTGGAACTCCTGTAACAGAATTCACCGCTGTAAATAATAAATCTTTAGAATTTATTGGATTTGGAGTTTTGAGAACACCATGGAATGTAAACTCCAGCAATACCAGTATGCAGGATTTTGTAGAATCATATAAGGAACAGTATAAGACTGAGCTTGCTAAGCAGGGCTACAACATTACCAGTATTACTCAGGATAAAATGACCATAGCAGGTAAAACCTGTGATGGATGTATCATGACTGGAACTGTAACACAGGGTGGACAGAGTGCAAAGGTAAGCGCAGTACAGTTTTACAAAATGGAAGATCATTATCTTGGAGTTTATACGGCTGTTTCAACATCTGAAGGTAAGGCAAAGCTGATACTTACCAACTACATTAAGGCAAAGTAATAATATAATATATAGTAAATGTTAAGAAGGTGTATCATGAGCATTTCCAGATATTCACATAGAGAACTTAAAAACTTAATAGACCAGATGCTTACTATTTATGATATGGTACGACTTGTGGATCCAAACGAATGTCGCATAGTTCATTTGAATGATGAGGAAGAAAAAGTTATTCCAGGTGAAGAATGTTATCATGTCTGGGATTCGAATTTTAGATGCTCCAACTGTAGCAGCTATAGGGCGGAACAGTCGGCCAGCCGTACTGAGAAATATGAGGTTCATAAGGACAGTTTGTATCATGTGCTTTCTGTTCCTGTTGAATATATCGATTCTCATGGAACCGCCAACAAATATGTAATGGAATGCATTACTATAAATGCACTTGAAAGTCCGGATTCTGAGGCTAAAATAAAAGCTGCTTATCAGTCGAATAGAAATATGATTGATTCTCTTACCGGTTTATATAACTGGGAGGGCTTCTATGAAACATCAAGACGTCTTATAGATGATAATAAGGACGAGGAATGGGTTGTACTTGTATATGATATTATCAAGTTCAAGCTTGTAAATGATATTCTTGGTATGGATAAGGGAAATGAAGTTTTGATGAATGTGGGCAGACTTCTTAGTTCAAAGCTTCAGAATGGAGAAATCTGTGGCCGTCTAAGAGCAGATCAGTTTGCACTCCTTATCCACAAATCAAGCTTTGATGACAAGTTCGCTATATCTTTATCAAAAGAGCTTCCGGATCTGATCAGAGGAGTAAGATTCCATCTGCATCTCCAGGCTGGAGTTTATTTTGTGTCAGATAAAGCAGTTTCTGTTTCAACGATGTGTGACAGGGCAACGATTGCCCTTTCAACGATAAAAGGTGAAACAGGAGTGCATCTGGCAATCTTCAATGAGTCTATAATGGAGAAAATGCTGAAGGAACAGTATATTATAGATGAATGTGAGCGTGCAATAAGAGAAGGCGAATTCAAGATGTACCTGCAACCGCAGGTTTCTGAAGAGGGAAGAATAATAGGAGCGGAGGCTTTGTCCCGTTGGGTAAGACCAACTGGAGAAGTTGTCCCACCATCAGACTTTATAGAAATTCTTGAAAAATCCGAGCAGATTGCAAAGCTTGATGTTTATGTCTGGGAAGCAGCAGCAAAACAGCTGGCTGAATGGAAGGAAACAGATAAGTCTGAACTTTATATATCTGTAAATGTGTCTCCGAAGGACTTCTTCTATGTAGATGTGTATGATGTATTTGATGCACTTATAAAGAAATATAATATTGACAAGAGTAAGTTAAAACTTGAAATTACAGAAACTTTTATGATGAAGGATACTATCAGACAGCTGGCACTTGTTGATAAGCTTCATAATGATGGATTTGAGATTGAAATAGATGATTTTGGAAAAGGATATTCCTCACTCAGCCTCCTTAAGGATATAAATGCGGATACTCTTAAGATAGATAAAGAATTCCTTCGAGAAACCGATAATGATAAGAAGAGTGAGAATATTCTTGGCAGCGTAATAGAAATGTCCGACAAGCTGAACATGAATGTTATTACAGAAGGTGTTGAGACAAGAGAACAGCTCGAGAAGCTTCTTAATCTTGGTTGTCATACATTTCAGGGATTTTATTTTGCAAAGCCGATGACTCTTGATTCGTTTGAAGAAATCTGGGGAAGAAACGGTGGAAATATAGTCCATTAGGGGTAAATATGACCAACAGACTCGGTCGATTTATGATAATTATGACGAAAATTTTTTTTCATCTTACACTACAATAAAACCTGTGTTAAGATAAGTAAGTACGATAGTTTTTGTCAGACATTTTCGTTAATTGAACAGAGGGGTGTTTGGGATGTTTAACGTAGGCGATTATATTATCTACGGAAGTAACGGCGTATGCAAGATAACTGATATCGGACCGATGAAGGTTTCCGGAGCGTCTAAAGACAAACTATATTATACGATGATACCTTGCTACATCAGAGACAGCGAGATATTTACACCTATTGATAATGAACGTGTTGTTATGCGCAAGGTTATGTCGAAATCCCAGGCTGAAGACTTTATTGACAGTATCAGAACTATTGAAAAATTGCAGATTATTGAAGAAAAGAAGAGAGAGCTTGAATATAAGCAGGCGGTTCTTTCCTGTGATCCTACTATTCTAGTAGAACTGATGAAAACTATCTATGAGCGAATGGAAGAAAGGATTGCAGAAGGAAAGAAAGTAACTGCTTCTGATTCCAAATACTGTCATATAGCTGAAGATAGTCTGTATGGAGAACTTGCTATTTCACTTGATATGGGCAAGGATGAAGTAAAAGAGTACGTAAAGAATCGTTTTGAAGAAAAATGATTTGATCAGTTATCTATGAGGAATAAGGCAATGATTCCGGAAGGAATCATTGCCTTATTCCTTGTGGAGCTGCATAGTAGAGGTTATAATAACGTTGCTTAATATATCGATTGAAAATAATGATTGACTAAAAGTGAGTATTTATTATGGAAAAAAATGAGATATATGATATAAAAATTTCCGATATGACTGAGGATGGCGCAGGAATTGGACATATTGATGGAATGGCTGTTTTTGTGAAGGACAGTGCTGTGGGGGACGAGGCAAGGATCAAGATAATCAAAGTCAAAAAAACCTATGCCTATGGACGAATAGAAACTCTGATCAGTCCATCTAAGGACAGGGTAGAGCCTGCCTGTCCGGTTGCAAGACAGTGCGGTGGATGTACCTTGCAGCATCTCAGCTACTATGCAGAGCTTGAACTTAAGAAAAACAGAGTCCTTAGCTGCCTTGGCAGACTTGGTGGAATAGAGAATCCGGAAGACTATTTAGAAGGTGTCTATGGAATGACAGATACTTCTGGCGTATCTGAAGCGTCCGATAATTCAGATATGAAATATAGGGGATTATCCGGTGATTCGCTTCAGGTTAAGAGATATAGAAATAAAATGCAGTTTCCGGTTGGACTGGATAAGGAAGGAAAAGTAAATGTTGGCTTCTATGCAGGAAGAACACATTCGATAATTCCAATAAATGACTGCATGAATGGTCATGAGATCAATCAATACATAATAAAAGCATTTAAAGAATGGGCAGATAAATATATAATAAGTGTTTATGATGAGAAATCAGGAAAAGGACTGCTTCGTCATCTTATTACACGTGTCGGGTTCAGAACCGGGGAAGTTATGGTCTGCCTGGTTCTTAATGGGAAGAAGCTTCCCCATTCACAGGAATTCGTGGAGGCTATGAAGGAGGCGATAAATGCCTATAAGACATCTCGGGCAGGTGTACATCAGGAAGAAAAAAGTAACTTAATTAATGATATAGATTACAGCCTTGGATCAGTGGTAATAAATATCAACTGTGAAAACACCAATAAAATTCTTGGTGATGATACATTTACCTTATTTGGACAGGATTATATTACTGATTATATAGGAGATATAGGATTTAAAATCTCGGCTCAGTCCTTCTATCAGGTAAATCCTGTACAGACAGAAAAGCTATATTCTAAAGCCTTGGAGTATGCTGGACTTACAGGCGAAGAAACAGTATGGGATATGTACTCTGGAATAGGTACTATTTCGCTTTTCCTCGCCCAGAAGGCGAAGAAGGTTTACGGAGTTGAAATCGTTCCTCAGGCTATAGAAAATGCAAGACAGAACGTTGCATTTAATAATATTGATAATACTGAATTCTTTACCGGACAGGCGGAGACGGTAGTACCAGAACTGTATGAGAGTAAAGATAAGTATATAGCGGACGTTGTAGTAGTGGATCCGCCAAGAAAAGGCTGCGATGGCAAACTACTCGAAACACTGATTAAAATGTCGCCTAAAAGACTTGTGTATGTATCCTGCAATCCGGCAACACTGGCAAGAGATCTTAAAATCCTCTTGACCGATGGATATAAGCTTGACAAAATATCTATTTATGATCAATTTTGTCGAAGTTTTCATGTAGAAACAGTTGTTCAGCTGAGTAAAATAACAGGGAGGTAGTAAAATGAGTGAATTGATTTCTCGAAAAAAATATTTTCTAGTTGCATTTATTCTGATTATATTTATAATCATGGGAAATGCAATCAATACTTTTGCAGAAGGCGATGTTAGCACTATGACTGCCATAGATGGTACGATAGTGACTCCTGAATCACCATCTTCTACAAAGTTGAATATTTTCGTATTTGGTCGTCCGACCTGTATGAATACACAGGGAACTCTGAAGAATATAACTGAAAGTGATTTTATAGATGATAAAAATATTGCGTTTTATTATGGCGACGTAGATGGAAATGACATAAGTACAGTTACTGATTTTTCAAAGAACTATTCATCTAAGATTAAATTCTGCTATGGTAATAATTTTTCACTGGCTAAAAAACTTTCGGGGATTAATGGAGGAACATTACCATTCGTTATTTATATCGATGAGAATGGAAAGGTTATTGGCTCTACCACCGGCTATCAGACGAAAGATGAGATATATTCCTGGGTATGTAAGACTCTTGGATATGAAAAGGAAAATAAAGATTTCGATATTCAGGTTTTAGGCTCTGTTAATGCAGAAGAAGCAAGAAGTATGCTTGCCAAGGTCAATTCCTTCCGTAAGGGTAGTGAAGCCTGGTACTGGAATGCAGACAATTCTACAAAAACTGTATGCAGCAATCTGAATGATCTTACTTATGATTATGAATTGGAAAAGGTTGCAATACTTAGAGCAAAAGAGATTGCATTTTATTTTGACCATTACAGACCAACAGGATATAAGTATCTTACCGCTTTTCCAGATGGATATTCAGCCTATGGTGAAAATATAATGTGTGGAACCAGATTATCAATGGAAGATGGTTTTCTTATATGGAAGGAAGATGATAAAAATTATTCCGGACAGGGACATAGAAGAAATATGCTGAGTAGTTCATTCAATGCTATCGGTATTGCATGCTTTGAAGCATTTGGAAATAAATACTGGGTTCAGGAATTTGGATATAAGAGTTCATTTGAATCTAATAATCTGACACCGGTAAGTTATTCAGATAAGGCACAGAGATATTCTATTACAGTATCTAAGGATAGTTGCTCAAATTATGAACTGAGTCATGGAAACTACAATATTTCGATAAATGAGACAAAACAGCTTGATCTTACGCTGAAGCTTGTTTCATATATTTATCCGGAAGAAGAGTTTTATCTTCCAACTATTGCAACTGTTGAAAATCCCGACATTGTCAAATTATCAGATGATTGGAAAGCAACGGGATTAAAAGTGGGTAGTACTGTAATAAAGCTGACCTCGAAACCTGGTAAAAATGTAACCTTCACTGCTGACTCAAAGATTGAGGTGGAGGCAATTTCAATAGATAAAGCAAGTATACAAATTCCAGAAGACAGTTATTATTATACCGGTTATGATATAGAGCCGAAGGTAACTGTAAAGCTAAATGGAAAAACTCTTACCGAGAATAAGGACTTTGGAGTTAACTACGAAAATAATATAAATGTTGGAAAGGCTAAAATAACAGTTTGGGGAATCGGAAACTACTGCGATGTAAGAACTATTAGCTTTTCAATTAAGAATAATAAGACGTCTGATGGCAGTACGATTTCCGAGGATGGAAAAAAGATTACAGATCAGAACGGAACTCAGTATCAGATTACAGATACTGTGAAGACTATAAAGAAAAATATGCTGGTTGCTGATAAAAAGACAAGTGGCAAATATCGAGTAACTAAGATAGTAAAGAAAAATGGCGTGATTAAGAGTGGAGAGGTTGAATATATTGCTCCATACAATAAAAAATGTAAAACAGCAACAATACCTGCTAAAATAAAGATTGCAGGAAAATACTATAAAGTAACAAGCGTTGGAAAAGAGTGCTTTAAGGGATGTAAAAATATTACCAAAGTTGTGATTGGAACCAATGTTACAACAATTGGAACAAAAGCATTTTACGGCTGCACTAAATTAAAGACTATAAAGATTAGTACTACAAAGATAAAGAAGATTGGTGCTAATTCCTTTAAAAATATTTATAAGACAGCAACAATTAAGGTACCAAAATCAAAGCTTGCTAAATATACAAAATTGATTAAAAAGGCAAATGCGCCTAAAAAATCAAAGATTACTAAATAAAAAGAAGGTGTAAACAATGGAAAAGCTCGTGGTCTTACGGGATATTGCTATTATTATTTTAGTTGCCAAGTTTTTCGGCCTTGTGGCAAGGCGTCTGAAGGCTCCGCAAGTTGTAGGAGAGATTATTGCGGGACTGATTCTTGGCCCCAGTTTATTAAAATGGGTTCAGGCATCAGATTTTCTGTCTGCTATGGCCGAAATAGGTGTTGTTCTTTTGATGTTCAGTGCCGGACTTGAGACTAATATCGGACAGCTGAAGAAGACTGGAGTAAAGGCTACACTGATAGCGTGCGCAGGTGTATTTGTTCCACTTATTGGTGGTACGATTCTTTATATGTGTTTTTATGGATTTGCAGGTCCTGGAACAGATGAATTTCTGAAGGCTCTTTTTGTTGGTACGATACTGACAGCAACTTCAGTAAGTATTACTGTTCAGGCACTTAAGGAGCTTGGTAAAATATCTGATGAAACGGGAACGACTATTCTAAGCGCTGCCATTATCGATGATGTTATAGGTATTCTGGTACTGACTGTGGTGCTCAGCTTCCGTGATCCAAGCAGCAAGATTACAGATGTAATTCTCAGAACGATTGCATTTTTCATACTGTCTTTTGTAGTTGGTATTATTATTTATAAGATATTTAAATGGTTGGATAAGAGATATCCTCATACTCAGAGAATTCCGATTATTGGACTTGCTCTTGCTCTTGCGCTATCTTATGTAGCAGATAAATATTTCGGAATAGCTGATATCACTGGTGCATATGTTGCCGGTGTAATCCTTAGTTCATTAGATGATTCAGCCTATATCGACAGGAAAATGGATGTTAACTCATATATGATATTTGGACCTGTATTCTTCGTATGCATAGGTCTTCAGACAGATATCAAGAGTCTTGATACAACAATCCTTTTGTTCTCATTATGCTTTGTTCTGGTTGGTCTTATAACTAAGATAATTGGATGCGGCCTGATATCTAAGGCCTGTGGCTTCAAGGCAAAGGACAGCCTTAAGATTGGTGTCGGAATGATGACAAGAGGAGAGGTGGCTCTTATTGTATCGAATAAAGGTCTCGAGGCTGGGCTTCTGGATAGTAAATATTTTACTTCTGTGATTCTCCTTATTATCGTAAGCTCAATCCTTACACCATTATTGCTAAAGGTATTATATTCCAAGGATGCTGAAGAAGAAAAATCTGAAGATTAACTCTGAATTTAAGAAAGATTTTTAGTATGAAAAAGGCTGGTTTTGTGATAAAATAGGGTAATTAGTTTTTTGAGAACGTATTTTCTATGTGGCGGATGATGGAGAAGGCTGAATGGCTGGTTGAAAGGGTGTGCTAAAATGGGAGAGAGGTTCGTATCCAAAGGTTACAAAAAATTAATAAATGCTCTTAACAGGGAATTTGAATCTACCTTTGCTGTAATGGATGAGATTAGAAATAATATTCCTCCTATTGCTAAGGAGCTGGAGATTGGCAGACTTGAATTCATTAATGAATTTCCAGCTTCGATGTATGACCGGGAGGGGATGCATTTTTCCACGGTTCTTTACGAAGGGGATGACGGAGTTGGTAAAGATGAATGTGTTACCAACTATGTAACTGGCGAAAATGGCCATATCACTATTAAAGTGTATTCGCTTAAAGGCCAGAAATTCTCTTTAGAACAGAAAGATGACATTCGATTTTTAAGTAATAGTCTTTATATGATCTGTGGAAGAGCTCGTCTTTATAACATGATGAGAAGAGTATATATAACAGACAGTCTGACCGGTGCATCAAACATCAATGGCTTCATGATGATGGGAAACAGATGCGATGCCATGGGTAATCTCAGCGGATATGTTGGCGGCTTCATGAATGTCAAGGGACTGAAGCTGATAAATAAAGACATAGGCTTTAGTCAGGGCGACTACATATTAAGAGAAATGGTTTCCAAAATATATGATTTCATGGATAAGGATGAAATCATTGCCAGACTCGGTGGAGATAACTTTGTTTTTCTTGTTAGGAAGAACAAGATTGAGGCATTTCTCAGTATGATCACTCCGATGGTATTTGACATTAAGGTCGATGGTGAGATTAAGAAGGTGAATATCTATTTCAGAATCGGACTTTATGATATTGAAGACGGTGCTCATATGGGCGATGTTATGAACAACACAGGTACGGCCCTGAATATTGCGAGAAAAGAGGGGGCTGATGACGTTATCTGGTTCAGTTCGGACATGCTCGAAAGAGAGATATCTCTAAAGAAGACTATCTATATGTTTGATTTTGCTCTTGCAAATAATCAGTTTGTAGTTTATTACCAGCCGAAGGTCAGCTTTAAGGATAATCAGCTATGTGGCGCAGAAGCACTGGTACGATGGATAAGGGACGGAAGAGTTATTCCACCTATGGAATTCATACCGGCTCTCGAGCAGGATGGAAGAATATGTGAGCTGGATTTCTATGTTATGGACTCCGTCTGCAGGAATATCCGTGAATGGATGGATGCAGGAATCGAGCCTGTTAAGATATCCGTTAATTTTTCAAAATATCATCTTAAGAATGATGATTTTGCAACAAGGATTATTTCAATAATAAATAGATATAATATTGATCCAAAGTACATTGAGATAGAGCTTACTGAGTCTGCGTGCTATGAGTCAGAGGATAGATTCAGATTCTTCATTGATTCGATGGAAACAAATGGAGTTTATGTTTCTATTGATGATTTTGGAACAGGTTATTCATCACTCAGTCTTCTGAAGAACATGAAGGTCGATGTTATTAAACTGGATCAGTCTTTTATCAAGTCTATTGACACAGGCAACAAAGAAGCTAGTGACAATGATATGCTGGTTATCAAGAACATAGTAAATCTTATAAATGAACTTGATATGGATATAATTGCTGAAGGTGTTGAAACTGTAGAGGAAGCTAATTTCCTGAGAACAGTTAAATGTAATATGGCACAGGGGTATCTCTTCAATAAACCTATGCCTAAAGAGGAATTCGAGAAGATTCTGAAGGGAGACAGAAAGTATTCTGTTTAAAGTATTGCTATTGAAATAGTTAATCAAAGCTCTGTGACTCTGTGAATGGTTAAGCAGAGATACAGAGCTTTTCTTAATTGAAAAACCAGGGATAATGTTTAGTTAACTGTAAATAGTAAAACTTGAGGGTAACAAAAATATGGGAGGTTATATATGGATATTCAAAAAATAATTGGTGAGATGACACTTGAAGAAAAGGCTTTGCTTGTTTCGGGGCATGATACGTGGACAACCGAGGCTATTGAAAGAGTTGGTATTCCGTCGATTTTCATGAGCGATGGTCCTCACGGCCTTAGAAAGCAGGAGAATGTAGATGAAAATACAGATATCAATGATTCAATAGATGCTGTATGTTTTCCAACAGCATGTGCAACTGCCGCTTCCTTTGACAAAGAGCTTATGTACAATATGGGAGTAACTCTTGGCAAGGAGTGCCAGGCTGTTGATGTTTCAACGATCCTTGGCCCGGCAATCAATATAAAAAGATCTCCGCTTTGTGGAAGGAATTTTGAATATGTTTCAGAAGATCCTTATCTGACTGGAGAAATGTCAGCTTCTTACATCAAAGGAGTTCAGTCACAGAATGTTGGAACCTCACTAAAGCATTTTGCAGCAAATTCCCAGGAAACTGAGAGAATGTATGCGTCCGCTGAGATGGACGAGAGAACCTTCAGAGAAATATATCTGGCTGGTTTTGAGAAGGCTGTAAAGGAAGCCTCTCCATGGACTCTGATGGCTTCTTATAACAGAATAAATGGTGAGTATGCAACTGAAAACAAGAAGCTTCTTACAGATATTCTTCGTGATGAATGGGGCTATGATGGAGTTGTTATGTCTGACTGGGGAGCAGTTTCAGACCGGGTAAAGGGTATAGCTGCAGGTCTTGATCTTGAAATGCCGGGTAGCAGACATGTAAATGATGCGTCTATTGTAAATGCAGTAAAAAATGGAGAACTGTCTCAGGAGGCACTTGATAAGGCTGTAGAAAATATTCTCAAATGGGTTGAAAAATATGTAGAGCATAGGCAGGATGAGGTTTTTGACAGAGATATAGATCATGAGAAGGCTGTCCGTGCTGAAGAAGAATGTATCGTACTTCTTGCTAATGATATTATACTTGATGGTGTTACTGAGATAACAGATGATGGTGAGATTATTGGCGACAATATTACTGAGAACCCGGTTCTTCCACTTGATAAAGATGAGAAGATTGCGCTGATTGGTGGCTTTGCTGAGACACCAAGATTCCAGGGAGGCGGAAGCAGTCATATCAATGCTCATAATATTGTATCAGCTGTTTCAGTGATGAAGAACTATTCAGATAACATTTCGTATGCCAAGGGATTTCCATATGATGCAGATCTGACGGATGAAGACAGCTTCAAAGAGGCGATGGATATCGCTGAGGAGGCAGATAAGATAGTAGTATTTGCAGGACTTCCTGACGTATTTGAGTCTGAAGGCTATGACAGAAAACATATGAGACTCCCTGATTGTCAGAATGAACTGATCTACAGGCTTCTTGAACTGGAGAAACCTGTTATCGTAGTACTTCATAATGGTTCACCTGTGGAAATGCCATGGGTAGAGGATGTTTCGGCGATAGTTGAAGCATATCTTGGTGGCGAAGGCGTTGGAGAAGCTGTTATGAATGTGCTCTATGGAAAGGTCAATCCATCAGGAAAGCTGGCTGAAACATTTCCAGTTAAAATGGAAGACAATCCAAGCTTCCTGAACTTCCCTGTTGCAAATCATAAGGTAAACTATGCAGAGGGGGTATTTGTAGGATACAGATACTACGACACCAAACAAATGGACGTGCTGTTCCCATTTGGATATGGACTTTCATATACAGATTTTGAGTACAGTAATCTGAGAGTCGATACGAAAGATGCTTCAAAAGATGATATTGTTGTTGATATAGATTCAGAAACAGTTGTTTCTGTTGATGTTACTAATATTGGTGATGTGAAGGGCAAGGAAGTAGTTCAGCTCTACATCAGCGACCTTACCGGAGCTACAAACAGACCAGTTCATGAGCTGAAGGGCTTCGAAAAGGTAGAACTGGAACCAGGGGAAACCAAAACAGTCAGCTTCAAACTGGATAAGAGAAGCTTCGCATGGTACAGCACACAGGTAGGTGACTGGTATGCAGCTAATGGAAAATATATTATCGAGATAGGAAAATCCTCAAGAGACATTGAACTTGAGCAGGAGATAAGTCTGACAGGCAGCTTCCAGATTCCACCAGTAATAGACAAAGATATTCAGATTGGCGAGCTTTTTGAATATGAAAAAACAAGAGAGTTTGTTGCTAACTTCTTTAAGGCAGGAGCTGCAACACAGTTCTCAAGACCGGAATCAGAAGCTGAAATGGATGAAATGACAAAAGCCATGATACAATATATGCCACTCAGATCTATGAGAACCTTCGGAAGCTTTGATAATGAGAAGGTAGAAGAGATTCTTGAAGCACTTAGAAAAATAGTAGAGTGATTCTTAAATAGCTATGTGGGTTATTTCTATTTGTTTCGGTTATCTGACACGCTCTGAACTTTGTCGGTCACTTTTTTTACCTGATTGATTGGTGTCATAACTATATTCTTAACTGAGAAGTTGTCTCTATATTTTTCAAATACTTCGTGAGGTGAGATAGAACTAAGTCTGGATGAGAAAAAGAAATAGCTTCTCTCCTTGGCTTCTTCTCTTATATCTATAAGCTTGCTCTTGTAAGCGTTGTATTTGACGATAATCTGATATTCATCTGCCAGTGCTTTGATTTTAACCAGAAGCTGGGCTGAATATACGATGTCCAATGCGAAAATCCCATAGAAAAATCCTATGAAAAATGAAAATGCAAGGTTTTTTGATAACCAGTATAAAGCGTCAAGCACTTGCGGGTGCAGTATAAGATAGTAAAATGCTGCAAGTGCGTACCAGATCAGTGAAAACAGCGGACAGATTACTCCTTTGATATTTCCCCAGTAGGAGGAATAATCCCATAACTGCAGATGCAGATGATTAATAAAAATCATTCCGGTGATAAATTCCAGAAGAGTCATACATGCTGCCATTATTACAAATATTATAAGCTTTTCCAGAATAGGATGCGTTACTCCGAGTGAAGGAATCCTGATGTGCCCTAGAAGATAGAGAACAATCAGACCGGCACCATATATTGGAAGATATGGGCCGACAAGAAATCCCGGATTAACCCATTTTTTCTTTTTACGCTCCACTGGATCAAGGTATCTTCTGAAAAAAAGCTCGATAACCCATCCAGTTATACTTCCTGATGAAAAAAGAAAGAGGAGTATCAGAAGTTTATTCATTTTATGTCTCCAAATAATAATTTATATGATGATCAGCTCCGTCAGAAATACAACAAGACACGAAACCATTGCGACAACAGTAAGGCTTTTTCCTTTATAAGCCAGAATTACAGCCACTACGAATCCGGCTACTGCTGATATAATGCTTGAGGTTGCATTAAATATCGCAGGTATTGTCATTGCTGTAAGCACTGCATAAGGAATGTAATGCAGGAAGGATCTGATGAATCTGTTTTCTATCTGATTTTTTATTAGAACAAATGGAATAGTTCTTATCAGATATGTAGAAATAGCCATAATTGCAAGATAGATAAAGAAGGTCTTATGATTCATTTGCTGCCTCCTTTTCTTCTGACTCATCTCTGATAGGTCTTATTATGGCAACTATTGCTGCACTTACGACTGCACAGAAGCTGATTGAAAGCCCTGATGAAATATTTTTAAGCATAGGAGCATAAGAAAATGCAGTAGAAAGCGCTGCTGCAATGATTACAGCGATGATTACAGCTTTTTCTTCCTTCATAACAGGTACAACTATAGCTATAAACATTCCATAAAGTGCGAGACCAAGAGCTGCAAGCACATTTTCAGGGAGAATATTTCCCAGAACAGCACCAAGGAAGGTGCCTAAAGCCCAGCCAATATAAGGAAGTGTAGACAGTCCGGCAAAAAAGCTTTTGCTTACCTTTTCCTGAGAAACAGCTACAGCGAATATTTCATCTGTGATAAAGAATCCCAATATCCATCTCCATATTCCGCTGAAACGTTTATTCAATCTTTGCGATAAAGCAATGGACATAAATGAGTAACGGACATTGATAGTAAGCTGAGATATCAGCATATCCAGCCAAAGTCCCGGAAAAAGCATGGTATTAATGCCCGAAAACTGTCCAGCGGAGGTTAGATTGGTCATGGAAATAAGAGTTGCTTCCCAGACGGTAAAACCATATGTAATTGCTATTATTCCAAATGTAAAGGATACTGACAGATAACCTAATGCGATAGGGATTCCAGCCAGCAGTCCATTTTTAAAATCAGTCTTCATAATCCGTTATAATAGCATTTTATAACACGATGGTCAAAGTGTTTTTTTGTTTAAAACCTACTACTTTTATGTGATTTTAGTTTAACGCACTAAAGCAATAACGCATTGACGCACAAGAGTTTTTGGGGTATTATAACGTTATTCATGGCAAGAGAACTATAATGATTCTAAAAAATTAATGGAGGAGTATGAGTTATGCCTATTACACAGCTTCTGGAACGTAACGCTCGCGAATTTTCCAACGATGTAGCTTTAGTAGAGGTAAATCCGGCAATAACAGAGAGAAGAAGGGTTACCTGGAGAGAATATGAACTTATGGAGCCTAATCCAAAGGCACCATATAGAAGAGAAATAACATGGAGTGTATTCAATGAGAAGGCCAATCGTTTTGCCAATCTTCTGATCAGCAGAGGAATCAAGAAGGACGATAAGGTTGGTATACTTCTTATGAACTGCCTTGAGTGGCTTCCTATCTATTTTGGAATACTTAAGACTGGAGCTTTGGCTGTTCCACTTAATTTCAGATATGATGCAAGTGAGATTGAGTACTGCGTGAATCTTGCAGATGTTAATATTCTGGTTTTTGGTCCGGAATTCATCGGAAGAGTTGAGGAGATTGCAGAAAAAATCTCAAGAAACAGACTTCTTTTCTACGTAGGAGAGAACTGCCCTTCATTTGCTGAAGATTATAATGAAATGGTAGCTAATTCCAGCTCTGTTTCACCTGACATTGAGATAACTGATGATGACTATGGTGCTATTTATTTTTCATCAGGAACAACAGGCTTCCCGAAGGCTATCCTTCATAAGCATCAGTCTCTTATGCATAGTGCAAGAGTTGAGCAGGCTCACCATGGCCAGACGAAGGATGATGTATTCCTGTGTATACCACCACTTTATCATACAGGTGCCAAGATGCACTGGTTTGGTTCGCTCATTTCCGGGGGAAAGGCAGTACTTCTAAAGGGAACTAAACCGAAGGACATACTGAGTGTTGTCAGCAGTGAGAAATGTACCATTGTATGGCTGCTTGTTCCATGGGCACAGGATCTTCTGATAGACCTTGAGAATGGCAAACTGAATAAGGACGACTATGAACTTGATCAGTGGAGACTCATGCATATTGGAGCTCAGCCGGTTCCTGCAAGTCTTATCTCAAGATGGAAGGAAGTATTTCCAAATCATGACTATGATACTAACTATGGACTGTCTGAATCTATTGGACCAGGCTGCGTTCATCTTGGAATCGAAAATATCGACCATGTAGGAGCTATCGGTGTTCCGGGCTATGGTTGGGAGTGCAAGATAGTTTCAGAAGATAACGAGATTATAGATAAGACTGATTCTGCAAGTGTAGGTGAGCTCTGCGTTAAAGGACCAGGTGTCATGACCTGCTACTACAAAAATGAAGAAGCAACTAATGAATGCCTTAAGGATGGCTGGCTCTATACCGGAGACATGGCCAAATACGATGAGGATGGCTTCATCTGGCTGGTTGACAGAAAAAAGGATGTTATCATAAGCGGAGGCGAGAACATATATCCTGTTCAGATAGAAAGCTTTATTATGAAGAATCGTAAGGTTCAGGACGTAGCTGTTATCGGAACACCAGACAAGAGACTCGGTGAGATATCTACAGCTATTATCCAGTTGAAGGAAGGCGAAGAGGCAACAGAAGAAGAAATGAACAACTTCTGCCTGGAGCTTCCAAGATATAAGAGACCAAGACAGATTATATTTGCCAAGGTTCCAAGAAATGCAACTGGCAAGATTGAGAAACCACTTCTTCGTGAAATGTATGGTGCAAAAAATCTTGTAGATAAGGAAAACAGAAACTAAAAAATCATACATCAGCTTTTTTGTGCACTTTTAAAAAATGGTGCTCAGAGAAGCTGATTTTTTCGTTGAAGCTTTCCTAAAAGTTTGTATAGATTTAACAAAATTATCAAAAATGCACAAAAACACTATACTAAATTGTGAAAATGTGATAATATATATCCAACGCGGAGAGGTATATGAAATATATAGAAGGTGTTTGTCACTTTTACTTAATTGGCGAGTTAAAATGACGAGTTGCTTGTGGGGATAGTTTGGGGATTCCCCATAAATGAACGGAAAAAATGAGGGAGGCCTGTCAGATTCTTTTGGGGAAAAGAGTTTGGCAGGCTTTCTTCGTTTTGTCATTCAGATGTGGACTTAAGAATGCTTTTTGAGTTAACCGTGAATTTTGTCATTCTGATGTAATTAAGAGATATGATGACAAAAACAATTGTTGATAGAAATATTATATTCATATATAATGACATACGAAATTTTTGTACAGGAAATAATAGAATGAGCAGTGAATCAAACAGGCGTATCAGAGAACTTGAGATAAAAAACAGAATACTTAGAATGGTTGTGGCAGCACTCATTATAATAATGATTGCAGGTGCATTTATTCTTAATTCCAAAAAGGAGAAGCCTGCACAGGTGAATATACTTGATTCTGTTTACTATGACATATGCTTTGATGCTGAGGACGATATTAAAGAAAAAATTGATGAGAATTATCTTAGATATCTGAATATGGCCTATGTACTAATAGGTGATTACCCGGATTGTGAGTATTATAAGATAAGTGCAAATGTTGCGAGAAATGATTACAACTGGGAAAAGGATTTCTATGTAGACGAAGGAAAGCTATATTACAACTATTACAAGGATGGCAAGGCCAGTGGAAAGGTCGCTGTTGATGTTTCTGAATTCCAGAGAGATATAGACTGGGAGAAAGTCAAGAACGCCGGTGTAAAGGTCGCTATTGTAAGAGTTGGCTTCAGAGGCTATGGTGAATCTGGAACTATCGTTGCAGATAATATGGCAGAGACCAATATCAAGGGTGCAAAGGCTGCAGGACTTGAAACTCCGGTTTATTTCTTTTCATCAGCGATAAACAGGGAAGAAGGAGTTGAGGAGGCTCAGTTTGTAATAAATAAGATAAAGGGCTTTAAGCTTAAGCAGCCGGTTATAATAGATACTGAGTATGTATTTGATTCTGAAAATGCGAGAGCAAATAACATTTCTGTCAAGGACAGAACAGATGCTGTCGTGGGCTTCTGCGAGACAGTAGAAGCGGCCGGATATACCCCGATGATATATGCCAGCCGCGATCAGTTTATTAAATATCTCGATATAGATAGAATAGGAAAATGGGAATTCTGGCTTGCTGCTTATGATCCACCTGTTTTCCCATACCATACTGAAGGATATCAGTATTCTCCGTATGGATATGTGGATGGGATAGAAACACAAGTAGATCTAAATGTCTGGATGAGATAGTTATCTTGATTTATCTCTCCATACGCCAGATTTCAGCAGAGTAAGGCTTCAGCTCGGAACCACCACCGAAATCATGGAGTGTTCCACTTATCAGCTCATCTGCCTGGCCACAACCTGCATCAAAATGTGCTGTGAAAGGCTGGTCAGAAGCATTTATTGCAACCATTATTCTTTCATTTGCTGATTTACGTTCGAATATACATTGATGATTAGTGAGGACGACGCTTCGGAAGCTTCCGTAGTTGAGAGCCTCACTTGTTTTTTTGATTTCAGCCAGTTTGGCAATAAAATCAGTAAGCTCTGTCCATTCAGGCTTGTCGAAGCTTACTCTCAGAGCAGGATCACCCTGCTGCTTGGTTGCTTCGGTTCCCCACTCACTTCCATAATAAACACATGGAATTCCAGGCATTCCAAACTCAAGCGCATAAATGAGTGGAAGATGGTTTTTGTTAGTAAGAATACTTGCAACTCTTGTCACATCATGATTATCTACAAAGGATAGGAGATGCATGTTCTTATAGCGGCACCATTCTTCAGGACCGAACTGCTGCATGAGTGAGTGAATAATCTCAAACATATTCATGCTGTTAAAGCTTGAGAAAAGCCCTTTGTAGCAGGCATAATTCGTGCAGCTGTCCAGCATACCTTCACCAACGAACTGCGCATAGTCTCCATGCAGGAGTTCACCCAGAAGAAGGAACTCACTCTTAAGACCATTCGTGAATTCACGAAGATTATGAATGAAGCCTTTATCAAGACAATAAGCAACATCAAGTCGGAGACCATCAATGTCAAAATAGTCAATCCAGTATTTAACCTTATCAAAGATATGATCCACAACTGCAGGGTTATAAAGATTCAGTTTAACAAGATCGAAGTTGCCTTCCCAACCCTCATACCAGAAACCATCATTGTAGTTTGAGTTGCCATCAAAGGAAATGTGAAACCAATCCTTATAGGGGCTGTCCCATTTCTTCTCACGAACGTCTTCAAAAGCCCAGAAACCTCGACCTACATGATTGAAAACTCCGTCAAGAACAACCTTGATCCCTTCTGCATGAAGTGTATCGACAACCTTTTTAAAATCTTCGTTCGTACCCAGTCTTTTGTCAATCAGACCATAGTCTCTGGTATTGTAGCCATGAGTGTCTGATTCAAAAACCGGTGAAAAATATATAGCATTTGCCCCAAGCTTTTTGATATGGGGAATCCAGTCTATAACCTTCAGAATACGGGATGTGAGAATTCCGTCATTTTCAAAAGGAGCTCCACAGAACCCCAAGGGATAGATCTGATAAAAAACTGATTCATTGTACCACATTTTTTTTGCCCTCCTTGGAATGAAAATTGGTGTCATAAGGTGCTTACGACACCACATCATTATAGTAAATTATGATTATGATGTCAAAATGGGACGGCACAGTTACTATTCACGGTTTATGAGATATAATTGAAAAACAACTGCTTGCAGTTTGTTTTTTATATTATATCTCATAATACCTGCGAAGCAGGAACTCAAAAAACACGATTCAGTGCTGCGT
>JAILEL010000039.1 GCA_024687845.1 Eubacterium sp. | reverse complement strand
CTACACGAAGTCTGTCAACTACACTTCTTTTACAAATCTTGTTGTAAGCGATTACTGGTATAGCAACTACCATCACACAGATAAATGGAATGCACACACCAAGTGGAATAAGTGTGAAGTTCCAGACAAACATAGGTAACTGTGCAGTAAGCATTTTTATAAGCGTAAAGCTGAGTAGTACAGATACACCAATCGAACAAATTATCGTCCAGATGAAGTAAACTAATGCTTCCTTCATAAGCTTAGCCTTCTGCTGCTTTCCTGTCATTCCAACTGCTTCAAGCATTGCAAGTTCTCTGCTTCTTACAATTATTGAAGTAATCATTGTATTAGCAAAGTTCATTAGACCGATAAGTCCAAGTATACCAGCAACTACTACACCAACGATTTTTATCATAGTACCAAAGGAAGCATACTCTTCTTCTATACTTTCCTTTGAGTCATAAGTCATGTTGCTGTTTACTTCAGCTGTGTAATTTTCAAGCCACTCATTTACGGACGCTTCCTTCGAATCCTGAACATTCATAAGAACTCTCATAGCACCCCAGTCAGCGCCATTAAGTGATAAGAACTCATCCTCTGGTAGAACATAGTTACAATCGCAAAGTCCAAAAGATCTAAGTCCCAGTGCAAGTGGAATCTCTACTATACCATATACTTCGTATTCTTTTACTGGAGCATTTTCATAGCTCACATACTCATACTCTTTTCCATCTTCATCAGTGTCTGTAAGAGTCTCCATATACTTTGGATCATAACTTCTTATCTGAACCTTGTCTCCCGGCTTAAGGAAATCAAGCTCACCAGTGTCTGTCATAAATCTGGTTATAAGAACATAGTTTCCACTATTAAATGTATCCCAGTCGATACTATCTTTCCCATCTATTGTTTCCAGAACCTTCAGCTTTTCAAAAGCAAGCTTTCCAACTCCATAAGTCTTTCCATCTATAGTTTTGGATTCTCTCATATACTCGTTTGAAGTTTCTATATCTGCTTCTGAATAATGGTGGCTTACATATTTCTCCTTCAGTAAATCTGAGTTAAGAAAATTTTCTTCTATCTTAGCCCAGCTTTCATCATTAAACTCCTGATTTCTATCGTTTATATATACCGCTCCAACCTCTTCTACTCCATCAAGACCTTTTAAATTCTCAAGAAGTGTCGAATCAATCGCCTCAGTTTCCTTATATGAAGCACTTGGATCATCCACTGTAACATCCTGTACACTGAAATCGGAAATGATGAGATTCTCAACATAACCATCCATACTGAAACCACTTACAAATCCGTATACTGAATTAAGTACAACAAGTGCAAGAGAAAGTGACAAGATTACTGTAACCAGCTTCTTTTTAGGTTTTCCATTCTTACCTGTTTCTTCTGTATATTTTACTGTCTCAACTGGTGATACCTTTGAGGCCTTACGGCAAGGCTTCATAGCACTTATAACTACTGTGATATAGGAAAATGCAGCTGCTCCTAGAAGCATCCAGACATTCATATGAAGTTCACCTTTTCCAACATTAACTGTATCAAACTGTCCGGAAATGGTTGGAAGAAGAACTACTGCAACCAGAACTCCCAAAGCTATTCCAACAGGTATACCGATGAGGGAAATGATATTCGCTCTCTTCATTACTATCTTTCGTAGCTGCTTCTCAGTTGTTCCGATTGTCTTAAGAAGACCGAACTCCTGAATATCTGAAATAATATTTATATCAAATATATTAAATATGATCAGATAACCTGCGAACATAAATACTGCACCAAGTACAAGACATATGATAATCATAGATGGGTCAATGCTACTTGCTGCATAAGCCCAGTTAACACCGTAATCAACATCTTCTCTAATTCCAGTTCTGGCTATAAGATCCTGAACCTTACCTTCAATATTGATACTGTTACTGAAATTAAAATCTACTGAATATCTGCCAACATAATCATATGTATCTGATTCCGGAAGGGGTACAGTCTTGGCAGGTGCATACTTTTCCTGAAAACTCTTTGAGAAGTATGTCATCTGTGCCGGACTTATAGGATCTCCCTCATAGATTCCACACACTGTAAAATCTTTCTCTATTACTTCATCTTCTAATTCTATATCCAGAGTAACCTTACTTCCCACTTCACATGGGACACTTAAGGCCTCAAGTGTGACATTACTCAGAACAACCTCATCCTCAGCTTCAGGCATTCTGCCCTTTGTAGGTGCGCTGAATCCATTCTTCGCATTTTCAAGTTCAGCGAAGTAACACTCTGAATGAATCTTCTTCAGTTCCTCATTTGCGAGCATACCTACCATGATTCTATAATTAACAGATTTAAGCTTTGGATCATCCTTTATCTGATTATACTCAGCCTCTGTAAGATACTTGAAACTACCATGACAGCTACCGCCGGCCTGTCTCATGGAACCTTCCTGTATCTCATTTATCATGCTTCCACCTACAGAGAAAAGTGATGAGAACAGAAGACTTGTAAGTATTACTGCCATAACAAGTATTACATACTTACTAAGCTTTGCCTTGATTCCGCTTGTTGCTATATTGTTGATTACCTTTTTATTATCTACATTCTTCATGATTTTGTCCTTTATTTCAGCTTACTTATTTTTTCTATGATATAAGGTCAAATTCCTTTTTCTTCAAACAGGAACGCATTTTGACTTTTTACGCTTATGCCATGATGTGACCATCTTCAATTCTGATAGTTCTGTCTGCCATCTGAGCTATCTCATCATTATGTGTGATCATTACGATTGTCTGATTGAACTTATTTCCTGTAGTCTTAAGCAGTCCCAGCACATCCTGACTTGTTTTAGTATCAAGATTTCCTGTAGGCTCATCTGCAAGTATGATTGCCGGCTTCGAAGCAAGCGCTCTTGCTATGGCCACTCTCTGC
This sequence comes from Eubacterium sp., assembly GCA_024687845.1. Next base: position 5,137 of record JAILEL010000039.1, on the reverse strand, counting down.
TGCTGTCCACCAGACAGTTTAGAAGGAAGAACCTTTAATTTCTTTTCGATACCAAGAGTTTCGATTACATTTTCCAGATATTCCTTATCAACCTTCTTGCCATCCAGCTGAAGCGGAAGGACGATGTTATCATATACACTTATCGAAGGAACCAGATTGAAGCTCTGGAAAATAAATCCTATCTTTCTTCTTCTGAAGATGCATAACTCATCACCCTTCAGACCTGAAATATCTTTATCATCTATTATTACTTTTCCCTCAGTTGGATTATCAAGTCCACCAAGCATATGAAGCAGTGTTGACTTTCCGCTTCCGCTTGTTCCTATGATACTGAGGAACTCACCTCTTTCAACCTGAAGGCTTACATCATCCAGCGCCTTCACAAGAGTTTCACCTTCGCCATAATATTTTTTTAAATGTTCTGCAACTAATATACTCATTTTATACTTTCCTCCATTTATGAGAACTTGTCTCTCTTTTTTTTACTGTCCTTATACTAGCATACACTTCTTTCCAGATTGTTTCTCAAATCTTTCACTTTTGAAAGAATTAAAAAAAGGAGCAATTCTCATATAAGAATCACTCCAGCTAGCCATTTATTTGGTTTTACTTTCTAAGATAAAGCACAAACTCTCCGCCTTTTCGATATTCATTTGAAATAACTTTAATATATCCATCTTCCTTAGAAAGAATCTCTCTTGTTAAGTAAAGTCCTATTCCAACACCATCCTCCTGCTGAACTTCACTGCTACGAAAGAATCTGCCGAAAATCTTAGTTGCATCTTCTTCTGATATACCTGGGCCTTCATCTATAACATGAATAGAAACATACATTTCTGTTTCTGAAAGCTTTACTTCAATATTTCCACCTTCCGGAGAATATTTAACAGCATTATCGAGTACATTTATCAGCGCTTCCAGAGTCCATTTCTTATCAAATGAAGCCATCACTGAGGTATCACATTCAGCTTCAGTAGAGATAAATGATATCTTTTTCATATCAGCCTTTGGCTTTATGGCAGATACGCCAGACCTAACAAGTGCATTTACACTGGACTGATTTGCTACAACTTCAAGTGTACCGCTTTCAAGCCTTGAGAGCTTCGTGAGAGAATCAATCAGAAACTCAAGTCTTTCATTCTGTCTTCTTATCTCAGTAGCATATTTTTCTATTCTGTTTATTGCAGCTGATGCAGAACTATCATCAGCTTCCTTTTTCTGAAGACTGCTTACTTCTTCGCATAGCAGCTCTGTATACATCTTGATATTAGTCATAGGGGTTTTAGTCTGATGAGATATATCTGATATAAACTGTTCAAGTCTATGTCTCTCAGCTTCAAGGTTCTGATTTGAGAGAACCGATGTTCCAAGAAACTCTTTCCACTTCGATTCTAGTCTTGAAAGTTTTGTCTCATCATAATTACTTTCCGAAAAAGTCCCATTTAGTGCATCATCAAGCATTTGATCTAATCTATCGACTACTTTATTTGTAAACAATTTAAGACTCCCCTTTATTATTCGAACCTATATCCTTGTCCGTATACTGTACTTATATGTTTATCTTTTCCAGCACTTTCTATCTTACTTCTAAGGCGATTAATAGTTACAGATAAGGCATTTTCCTCTACATACTCACCACTATCGCCCCATAATCTTTCGATAAGTGTATCTCTTGTAAGAAGCAACCCTTTATTATCCAAAAATACTTTAAGAAGCTTCTGCTCATTTACGCTAAGAAACAGTTCTTCCTCGCCCTTAGTAAATTGAAGTTTATCAAAATCAAATACCATATCGTCGATTTCATATACTCCAGACTTTTCATTTATAGAACTTGCTTTATCATTTAAAGCGCCTGCATTACTTGTTATCTGACTACGACGCACCAGTGCATTTACTCTTGCTCTAAGAACTGCAAGGCTAAATGGCTTTGTAAGAAAATCATCAGCTCCCATAGTGAGTCCTGTAACTTCATCCATCTCCAGGTCATTTGCCGTAAGGATTAGAACAGGAACATCACTTCTTTCCCTTACATATTTCAGATAATCATAGCCTATCCCATCTGGAAGATTGAGATCAAGTATTATAAGACTTATCTCTTTACCATATCTATCAAAACCTGCTTTAGCAGCCTCTATCTTATATTCTTTATAAAAACTATCTGCATAGTCTCCAAGGGATATAGATATCCCCTCGCTAAGTGTTTTATCATCTTCTACTATCTGAATTACCAAAAACTTACACCTCATCTAATATTTCAATCAAATTATTCAACCATTTCTTCCCATGGTTCGAAGCATCTGAATTGTTTCGATATCTTCTGCAGTAAGTTTTATGTTTGCCACATATTCCTCACCATCTACCGATTTAAACTTCATTTCCATTATTGAACCTTCTGTCAGTCCCTTCGCTGAAACTGATTTCAAGAATTTCCCGAACTTTGGATGCTGCTGTCTGAAAATGTTTATTCTTCCAACAATCTGCATCATGCCCATTGGATTATTCATGTCTTCTACCTCTTCCTACTATATTTTTTTCATTATTTCGCACTATATGTACCCTCGATTTTGCCATACGCGATTATATTATTAAACTCAGATTCCGTGCCAGAATTGAGCTCCTTCGCTATTTTATTTATATCAGCATTGGCTTTATCAAGCTCGGCACTGGTACCATAAGAATCTCCCTTTAGTGCGAAAACATATACATCATATCTATGAGTCCCCATTGGAGGATATGGACCAACATATCCATTTTCTGCTCCTGAGAACTCTCCTTCCAGGACCTCGGATTTATCAGTCGACACTGCCCAGTGAAGCCAGTTAAATCCGTCCGGATCTATCATAAATATTGCATATACCTTGGCGCCTTTTACGGCATCCCACTTAAGCTGAGGTGATTTGTTTTCTTTTTTAGCACCCGCACTCTCCTTCCATTTTCCATCCTCCAGGCTGTCTGAACTGATTTCAAATGTTTCCAGCTGACTCATATCAAACGATTCTGAATACTGAGCTATCCCTATTGCATAGTTCGCCACTGTAATTACTCCAAATATAAAAAAAGCAATCACAACAGTTACGGCATATTTTGTTCTTGCCTTATCTTTTTCTTTATGAATAACCTTAAGTATCCACTTAATCAAGAATACGATTTCAACAGAAAAAGCCGCTAGAGATATTAAAGAAGTTATTATTCTCGCAATAGAAAATCCACTCATATTAAATCATTTCCCCCAATTTCTGAACTGTCTCCTCGATTCCCATGCCTTCCTCTGAAACACATATATCTGCGTATTTTTCATAAAGGACTGTTCTTTCATCATAGAGCTCTTTCTTCGTCTGTCCCGGTCTCAGTACAACACCTCGCTGTTTAGTATGATGAAGCCTTTCCTCCAGAGTATCATAATCAATCTTCAGATAAACTATTCTTCCGATTGTTTTAAAATGTTCCATCGCCCTTTCAGAATAAACCACGCTTCCACCTGTAGCTATAACAGTATCCTGAGAATCTATTTCACAGCACACATTTTCCTCTATATTCATAAACCCGTCAAGGCCTTCGTCTTGAATAATTTCAGCCAGCTTCTTACCAGTTTTTTTCTGAATGATAAGATCTGAATCAACAAAATCCATTCCAAGCAGCTTTGCAAGAATTACACCAACTGTACTCTTACCAGACGTAGGCATGCCTATTAAAATAATATTATTTTTCACTATTAAAATCCTTTCATCTTTGATATAGTAGCTTTTAGTCCTTTAATTAGTTAAAAACAGGAGTATATCAAAAGTATTATGCAGAAACTCTATCTCGCCCCAATGGAGGGGATAACTACATATGTCTACAGAAATGCATTTAGCAAGTATTTCGGCAGCATCGATAAATACTATACACCATTTCTTACTGCAAGTCATCTGAAAGGAAGAGAACTTCGCGAAGTTCATCCGGATAACAATAAGGATATCCCTCTTGTTCCTCAGATTCTGGCAAATGAAAGCGACCAGTTTCTTCAGATTGCTGAGCAACTGCTTGCTCTTGGGTATAAGGAAATAAACATCAATCTCGGTTGTCCCTCAGGTACTGTAGTTTCGAAAGGACGCGGCTCAGGCTTTTTGAATTACCCTGAAAAACTCGACCGCTTTTTAGACGAGGTACTAAATGGTCTTCATCAGATTGACAGTGCGGCTTCTCTTTCTGTTAAAACAAGAATCGGATATGAATTCATTTCCGAATGGGACGATATACTCGAAGTCTATAAAAAATATCCCCTATCAGAACTCATCATTCATCCAAGACTTAGAAATGAATTCTATACTGGGGATATCCATATGGATGCATTTCAGAAGGCAGCAGAGGAAATTCCAAGTGAAACCGACCTTTGCTACAATGGGGATATTATTGATACAAAAACATTCACAGAAAAATGTAGCAGCTTCGATAATACGCCTGTTATGATTGGAAGAGGTGTGATCAGAAATCCTTTACTTCCTAAATCAATTAAAGATTTTCTCTCCACTGGCATCGAAGAGCAGAGTTGCATAGACTCATCAGAGAAAAAAAGGCTTTCATCCTTCCTTAATGAACTGGTTGAAAATTACCGTGATGAAATGTCAAATGACCGCCAGGTAGTTATGAAAATGAAGGAGCTCTGGACTTATCTCAGCATGGGACTGGAAATTGATAAGAAACAGCTGAAGCTGATTCATAAAGCAAATAGTCTTACTGAATATAAAACAGTCCAGCAGATGATTCTGTCTGGACTGTAATATGAGTCAAAAGGTTACTTATCTCATGATACCTGTGAATAGTAACGTCAAAAGCAAAGGATTCTACGAATCCAATTCACATAAGAGTCTGTTCATTTATAATCAGATGGAATTCAAGGTTTAAAAATTCCGCAGCTTTTCGACACAGAAGCATTCTCTCCATAAATATCTCAAAATATTCGCCTATCTCTCCATATCTCGTATCAATTTCAAGCTTAAGCTTTATAGCGGTATGTTCTTGATTAATCTTTAATTTTGAAGACTTAACAGAGTAGTTAACTCTGTCATGAATATCAAACTTTCTTTCATCCTCATCCTGGACTCTGCTTCGTCTGACATCTGATTTATCCGCCAGAATGAGCGCAGCTGCCATATCA
>JAILEL010000481.1 GCA_024687845.1 Eubacterium sp. | reverse complement strand
AACGCATCCTCAGCTATGCTGAGGACCCTCGATTCTGCGAATCGAGAGCTGGTTCGGAGGCACTGAATCATGCTTTTTGAGTTCCTGCTTCACAGGTATCATGAGATAAGTAAACAAAAAGTGCCTGCAAGCAGTCATTTTTGTTACTTATCTCATGAACTGTGAATAGTAACAACTATTTATCATACTAACTACATTTTTTATATTATAATCTATAGATTTATGTTATAATCTTTAGCATATTATTAGCAATCAGGAGTTTTTAAATGGGAAAAGACGTAAATCACAGGATTATCAGCTTTGACGAGATTCGGAGTCTATTACATGACAATGCTGAAAGCGGTTTTATCCATACAACCTATACTGAAGAATCGAAGCGGTTTCATCTTCTTATGAATGGTGACATGAGGGCTGTCGATGAATCAGATCGATTAACGAATCCCAATATCCAGGGAAAACTGTCTAAAGATCCTATTCGAAATCTTAAATATCTTTTCATTGTCAATACAGGACTTGCATCACGCTATATGATTGAAGCTGGAATACCACAGGAAACTGTATATTCTATCAGCGACCTCTATATCCAGAAGGTTGATGAGCTTAAAACGGAGGATGAAATAGTAGAGTTAAACCATGAGGCATGGGTCGTATTTGTTGAGACTGTACAGGCATATAAAAAAGAGAGCCTGTATTCCAAGCAGGTGTATTTCTGCCTGAATTATATAGACTCTCATTTTAATGAAAAAATCACACTTGAAAATGTTGCTGAAAAGGTCGGTATGAATCCCTGTTACCTTGCAACACTCTTTAAAAAAGAAACCGGCAAATCCTTTGGGAATTATCTCATGGATATCCGTATTAAAACCGCAAAAGCACTTCTCACTCAAACTGATTACTCTTATTCACAAATAGCCTATTCACTTGCCTTCTGCTCGCAGAGTCATTTTACGAAAGCTTTTCATCAACATACTGGATATACTCCGAAGGAATACCGCATGAGTTTTTACAATACAAACCTCTCCCATATTGAAGTCACATGAGATATATAAATGTTTTGATATTGCCGGCATGACAGCATCAATTCCGGCAAAGCCTGCCACCCCTGTAAGGAAGGATCCGTATATTATTTATATTAATATCCAATTATTTGATTACTGACAGACTCTGGCGGTCGGCAAATACTGCTACGAAAATCAGGAATACTACACCCTGAATCAGCTGCATTGCCTGTGTTGTAAGTCCCATCATTGTAAGTCCATTATTCAGTACGATGTATAGGAGTGATCCTACGATGATGTTCTCAAATCTTACCTTTGCACCACCTGAGATAGGCATTCCACCAAGTACCAATGCTATCAGTATCTGAGTTTCCAGCTGATTTCCTACATTTGCTGTTGCTGAACCATTTTTTACAATATTGACAAATGCTGCAAGTCCTGTGATTGCTCCAGCAAGTACATAGATGAGAAACTTCATCTGGTCAGTTTTGATACCCGCAAACTTTGCTGCCTTTTCTCCAGCACCGATTGCTTTTAAATATGTTCCAAACTTAGTAAAACGGAATACTATGAATCCAACGATAAGTACTACCGCTGTAATACCAAGCTTAATTCCTGTAGTGTCGTAGTCGTAAACTGTCATGCTTGCCGCCACCGGAGAATTCGATGCCATATATTTGATGAAGCCTCTAAAGAGGAACATCGTACATATGGTTACAATGAAAGATTTGATCTTTCTATTTACATAGAAGAATCCGTTAAATGCACCAATTGCAGCTCCCGCTAGTATGCCTCCAGCAACGGCAAGGAGCATATTTACTCCTGACAGTTTACATACGACGATTGAGGCAATTCCGAGGATAGAACCCTGGGAGAAATCGAGGCCTCCCATGGTCATTATGAAAAAAACGCCGGTTGCTGAAATCAGTACAACATATACTTGATTTAAAATGAGCTTTCTACTGCTCCACATACTTCCTTTGGTTAATATATTGAAGATCACACACACCGCGATAAGTCCGATTATAGGTAAAGCGGAGCGGATCATTTTAAGAATTTTCTGTTTTTTTAACGCTTCTGCCTTGGTTAGTTCATTAACATTCTGACTCGCCATGACCATTCCTCCTTATACCATTTTCGCGATGAGACTGTTCTCATCCATATCTTCACTACGAAGCAGCTCACCATTGATCTGTCCGTCCTTCATCACGAGAATCCTATCGCACATACCGATAAGTTCCATAAGCTCTTCGGAAATCATAATTATGGACTTTCCTGATTTTCTCATTTTGTCCATGAGCTGATAAATGTCCTGCTTAACCTTGATGTCTATTCCTCTTGTTGGACTGTCCAGTACTAATATGTCTGAATCCTTACCAATCCAACGAGCAAGTACTACCTTCTGCTTATTTCCACCGGAAAGGTCGGAAACAAACTGGTCTACACTCTGCATTTTAGTTGACATCTTCTCTGCATAAGTGTTTGCGAATTCTTTCAGCTTCTTGTCACTCAGCATATGAGCCTTATTGGCCAGGTCATCCAGAGAAGGCAGGCAGATGTTATCTCCGATACTTTGATTCATAACCAGCGACTCGTTATCTCTGTCCTTTGATGTGTATGCGATGCTATGTTTAATCGCTGTTGGAATATCATTAATCTCTGTTCCATCTGCAAGTGTAACGCTGCCTTCTCTATCAAAGGATGCACCAAAACAAGCCTTTCCAACTTCATGCATTCCGGATTCAGAAAGACCTCCAAATCCTAAGATTTCACCCTTATGAAGTTCGAAATTAATATGTGATATAAGACCTGGAACGCTGACGTTCTTTACTCTCATTACCACTTCTTCTGAAATAGGTTCGCCATAATCAGCGCGGTAGTAATCACCCGTTACCTCACGTCCAACCATCAGTTTTTTAAGTCCATCTTCATCCATATCAGCACTTTTAACTGTATCGATATAAACTCCATCTCGAAGAACTGTTATAGTGTCCGAAAGACTCAGTACCTCAGGAAGATCGTGAGAAATGAAGATAACTGTATTTCCTTCACTTCGAATGCGTTTCATATGTTTATATAGCTCCTCACGTCCTTCCTGTGAAAGAGCTGTTGTTGTTTCATCAATAACTACAATCTTCGGTTCAAAATAAGTTGCCTTTACAATCTCAACCAGCTTTCTGTCCTCAAAGTTATAGTTTTCAATCATATCGGAAGCTTTGATTCTATCGAAGCCGTATTTCTTCAAGAGCTCATTTGCCTGCTTATTCATTGCATTAGTGTTCTTGATTCCAAACTTAACGAACTTGTCCTCATGGCCAAGGAATATATTTTCCGCAACCGTAAGACCGTCAAGTGTACCAAGCTCCTGAACAATGATCGATATGCCTTCGTTGTTAGCTTCAACCTGATTCTTAGGACTTACCTCCTTACCATCTAAGACAAATGTTCCACTGTCCTTCTGGTAAATCCCTGTTAGTGAATTCGTCAGAGTTGATTTGCCGGATCCATTTTCACCAATAAGTGCATGAATCTCACCCTTATTAATGTTGAAGGAAACTTCTTGAAGTGCTTTTGTGATTCCGAAGAATTTACTGACTTCTTTTACTTCTAACCTGATATCACTCATAGTAAATCCTCCCTCCTATTTCACAATCTCGCCCTTATCAACCTTCGTTGTAAGGGTAACAATAATAAGCAGTGCAAGTCCGGTGATTACGTCCTGAATAGCGGTTGGAGCACCAAGTGCGATAAATCCGAAGAAAATAATATTTATTACGAATTCACCTATAATGATTGCTGGAAGTGGCATACCGTATTTCTTGAAAGCAAGACCGAAGAAGCATCCCATTGTAGGAACAAAGTTACGGCTCATGGAAGCCATACCGGTAACTGCGACCATTGAAGAACCGTAGCTAATAGTTAGTATTGCCATGATACCAAGGAAGGCACCACTTATAATAAATGCAAGAATCTTATAGAAGTTTACATTTATTCCCATGTTCTTTGCTACGAATTCATTACTTCCTATTGCATAGGTATAAGTACCTATCTTTGTATAATTTAGTAAAATGTAAGCTCCCGCAAATGCAAGTATAGCGAGTATCAGATTCCCCGGCATCTGTCCAAACGCACGAAGATCCGACGGCAGGGTCTGCTCCACACCCCCAGCGATATAGTTTGCAATTGATTCATAAATAAGAGCAAGACCTGTCGTCACGATCATGGAGGGAATTCTAAGCTTAGCATAGAAAAATCCATTTAACAGACCAACGATAGCACCTGTAATGATACTACCAACTATGAGTCCAATATATCCAAGGCCAAAGCGATTTGCGAAAACGCAGCCGACAATCGCAGAGAGCATAATATTAGCACCTATTGAGAAGTCGAACATTCCCATAACCATTACAAAATAGAATCCTACTGCACCGACTGCTGCCATCAGTGATGCTTCGAAATAGCTCAGCATATTTTTAGGAGAGCCAAAATTAGATGGAGTTATTATTTTAAAAATACCCCATGATAGAATAACCAGGAGAATCAGAAGGAGGTAACCCTTCGCCTGTCCCGAGAGCTTTATTCCTTTCTTTTCATTTGAATCATTCATGTTGATTCACCTCTTCTTTTTTGTGCAAATCTTTCGTTTCATTCATTTTTTCAGCATTTTTGCCTCATCAGAGGCTGTTTTTGGGTAAAAAATGAGCCGGTACCGCCGTGCGATACCGGCTTAAGAGAGTGTTACTTGCCTGATCTTGCTGCTGCATCTTCGATTGAAAGTGAAGCTGCCTTCTGCTTAAGTCCTTCCATATCGAGTTTTGACATTTCAACAAGCTCATCCTTTGTATAAGGTAGCTGATCTACGAAATACTTCTCATAATCTGCATAATCATCAGCTGATGCTACATAAAGATATGGGAAGTTGATATCTTCGAACTTACCAGCATTATCCTTGTAATTACCCTTGATTGCGTTATATACTGCCATGAATGCGAAGAGTGGATCACAGTAATGTCCTCCAGATTCACCTGCCATAGAACCATTTGCAAGTCTTTCGCCAAGGTCAGGAAGGAAGTCTGTAGAAACTATATCGATAGAATCTGTCTTACCTGCACGTTCAACTGCTGCGATTGCACCCTGAAGTGGATCTCCACCACCACCTGCAGGAATAAGAGCATCAAGGTCAGGATTTGCACTCATAAGTGCCTCTGCTGCCTTTGAACCACCTTCTGAAGAAGTACCAGCGTACTGAGGTTCTGAAAGAACTGCCTGGTCATCTGGATGTGCGCTGTTCCATTTCTCAACGCCTGCTTTGTAGCCTTCCCATCTTCCGAGCCATGTAGCATCACCCTGCTCCCAGCCGATGAGACCTATATTTCTATCACCCTTGTCGAGAAGAATCTGAACAAGTTTTTCACCGTTTTCTGGTTCATTTTCATGAACTGCTCCAACGTAATATTCTGAATCTGTAGCTGCTTTATAGATATCTGCGCTGTTTTCCTGACTTATAATACGGAAGAACTGTGCAAGATAAACGCCATTGTCGTTACATGTCTTGATTGCTGAGGCCATCTCTGTATCTGAGGAATTACAGATGATGATTCCCTGACAGCCAGCTGCACAAAGCTGCTCAACTGATGCTGTAACCTTCTCTGAAACGTGTCCCTGGTCAACATACTGAACTTCAACACCCAGAGCATCTGCTGCCTGATCCAGGATCAATTTGCACTGTGATCCAAGAACGTCTGTTGAACTCCAGATTGAGACACCAATCTTTATATTACCATCTGCTGCATCAGAAGATCCCCCTTCGTCTGCCGATGCAGCACTTGATGTATCTGCTGGTGCGGAATTATTATCAGATGCCGTATCAGTACTACCGCAGCCAACAAGCAATGAGCCTGCCATTATAGCACTAAGCGCTATACTTAAGAATCTCTTTTTCATAAAAAACATCCTCCCTGTTTAAAACCTTTCACTTTTAATTATACTCTGTTCATGTTTTTCATTTGTTATTCATTTGTTTTTTGGATTTTTATTTTTTGATTTAATTTTTCGTTTCTGCTTTGAGTTGTTCGCGAATACTCTTCATTTCTGATGATACTATCATATAGTGATTTAATGCAAAAAAACATGGAATAATTTCGGTGGATTGGTAATATTTTATCTTTTTTATACCAAAAATTATAAAAAGACCACAAAAATTTACAAAAGGAATAGTAAAATGTGGTCTTTTTTATCGTTTTTTAGTTCGATTATATGGATTTGCGATACTTACTTGGGGAGATGCCTTCTATTTTCTTAAAAACCTTCGTGAAATAAAAGTAATCATTATATCCCACTATTTCAGCTATTTCCTGTATTGACATGCTGTCGTCGCGAAGAAGCTCCTTGGCACGCTGGATTCTGAGAGACGCAATATAATCAGAAAAATTCACCTTCAGATTGTCCTTGATCATTTTACTCAGATGTCCCATGCTGATATTGTACTTGGATGAGAGCGATGTAAGGGAAATGTCTTCCATATAATGCTCGCGTATATCTGCGATTACGTTATCTATCAGCTTATTATCGAAAACTGGCGATAAGCTTTCATCACCGCCACCTTCACCCTCTTCGTTATGTTCATTCATAATCGATGTCATGACTCTCGACAGCTCTTCTTCCTTTATCGGTTTCAGAAGGTAATCATACGCATGATGTTTAATAGCTTCCTTCGCATAGGCGAACTCTGCATAGCCTGATATGATTACAACCTTAGAATCTGGTGAAACATCCGGGATTTCCTGAAGCAGCTCCAGCCCGGTAAGCCCCGGCATTCTAATATCTGCAAATACAACATCCGGCTTAAAGCGGCCTATCTCCTCTTTGGCTGTCAGACCATTATTCGCTGTTCCGACTACACTCACGTCAATATTTAATTTTTCCAAAAGCTTTTTTAGTCCGAGTATTATCCAGACTTCATCGTCCGCAATATAAACATTCAGCATATTTATATCTCCCTTATATGATCCGGCACGGAAATATGAATTACGGTGCCTTCATCCATAATGCTATCTGCAGTCATTGTATAATCATTTCCATAAAATAGTCGCAGTCTCTGGACAATATTAGAGATTCCTATTCCGGAATTCTCTCGAGGATTCTCTATCGTGTCTCTGAACTTCTCGAGAGTTACTTCGTCCATTCCACTACCATTGTCGGTAACTGTGAGTTCTATTCTACCATCTACATTTTCGATATCGACATCAACATACCCGTCGCCCATCTTACTTTCCAGACCATGAAAAACGGCATTTTCCACAAGAGGCTGAAGAAAGAATCTGATAATGTGCTTATCCATAACCTCTTCAGGTACATTTGTTTCAATCATAATCTTTCCCATAAAACGGTACTCTATGATTCGGGCGTACTTCTCTATATATGATACCTCGTCACCTACTGTAACGATATTACTGCCCTTAACAGCATAACGGAAAATGTCAGAAAGCGCCATTGCCATTTCTGCGATGCTGTCCTCATCCTTAATCAGTGCCATATCTCGCATACACGAAAGCGTATTATAAAGAAAATGTGGATTGATCTGATTACGATATGCAAGTATCTCCATTTTCTGCTGAGAAAGCTCAGTTTCATACAGACGAATCTTGCTGTCCTTGATTTCTTCAATCATTCGCTGATTCTCATCCAGCATATGGTCAAGGCTGTCTGCAACCTTTCCTATCTCATCATTTCTGCTCATATTAAGTCGCCTGTCTGGATGCTCTATCGAGCCATCGATAAATCGGTCCAGCTCATGGATTGGTCCTGCCAGCTGATAATATGAATAGAAAATGATAATCGCAAGAAGCACTAAAGTAAGGATTGACGTCACAAGAATAAGTTTACGAATTCCACTGCTTCCGGAAGTATTTCCGGATATGGAAACAGCCACAGCTATACGAATACCATTCTGCCAATTACCCTCACGATAGACGTAGTCTGGATTTGCTCTAAGTTCAGACATCGTAATGTCTGATGGAACATTTCCAAAGGAATGAAATGACAGATCAAGATTATTAGAGTCACTTAGGAGCATCGCACTAACACTGTCATTTAGAATGTTATGAAGCGTACCATCTATTCTCCAATGCTCTAAAATGAAGACGCACATTCCAAACAGTTCGTTGCTTCCGCCCTCATCATAAATCGGATAATAAAATGCATAATAAAAATCATTCTTGCCAGGAAAATAGTAATCTGCATTCAGGTCTTCCTCATGTCTAAGGTACATCTGCTTCTCCGGTAATATCACCGTTTTTCCCAGGCACATAACGAGATTCATATTTTTATCAAAAATCAATGCAGAAATAATCTCACGGTTTTTCATAACGATCTGCGTAAAATATGATGAAACCAGCGCCTGAGATACCTTTTCAGAGCTTAAATCCTGAGACTTTTCCTGCTTTTCTTCTTTACTCGAATCTGCTGGAGTAAATTTATGTTCACCTGTTCCCAGCATTTCCTCGATAACATAGTGACACATCAGCTCTGCACTATACCTGAGATTCTCCTTGTATAGGCTCAGTGCGTTATCAGCCTGCCTCAGCAAACTGTCAGACAAAGTCTCTGCATAGCTTGTCGTAGTCTGCTTAACATAGAGAAAAGAAGCATAGAGAGTTCCTGAAAGGACAATCAGAATTACAAAAACAATGCAGCTAAGCTGCATAATTATGCTGCTGCGGATTTTCTGAATCATAACCCTTTTTG
>JAILEL010000479.1 GCA_024687845.1 Eubacterium sp. | reverse complement strand
AGCCGCTAAACTATCATCAATATCAAGACGACTCTTTATAAGTGCTTCAATATGCTTCGACCACTTTAAGTCTATATCTTTAGTTTCATTTGCAATTATTAAAAATCGTCTGCATTTCTTCATTACAACTCCTCATGGCTTTGATTAACTAGTTCAACTATATACTCATGACTGAAGCTCACACTCTCACCAGATTCTAAATCTTCTGAGACGTTGTCCGTGTCTTCTGATATAGAATCTTTATCTTCTGAGACAGAAGCCTCATCTTCTGACTTCTTAGTCTTCGAAATATACATCAAATACTCTATATTTCCTTCAGGGCCTCTGACTGGCGAAAAATCCAGTCCCTTTATCTCATATCCAGCCTGCTTCGTAAAGCCTAGAACTGTCTCAATAACCTCAATATGCGTACTCTTTTCTCTGACAACGCCCTTCTTTCCAACCTTCTCACGGCCAGCTTCAAACTGAGGCTTTATAAGGCATACACACTCTCCATCCTCCGTCATCAGATCATATAAAGGTCCAAGTACTTTTGATAAAGAGATAAATGAAACATCTACAGATGCAAATCTTACTAATTCATCTATATCCTCAGGCTTAACATATCTGATATTGGTCTTCTCCATGCAGACAACTCTGCTATCCTGTCTAAGCTTCCATGCAAGCTGACCATGGCCAACATCAACTGAATAAACCTTAGAAGCGCCGCGCTGAAGCATGCAGTCAGTAAATCCACCGGTCGATGCCCCAACATCCATACATACTTTCCCATCTAGAACAATTGGAAAAACATCCATAGCCTTTTCGAGCTTCAGACCGCCCCTGCTAACATATGGAAGAGTTTTACCTCTTACCTCTACAGCTGCATTTTCATCAAAGCTGCTTCCTGCCTTATCTTCCTTTTCACCATCAACATATACAATTCCTGACATAATGATAGCCTTAGCCTTTTCACGTGACTCCGCAAGGCCCTTCTCAACCATCAAAACATCCAGTCTTTTCTTTCCCATGTATCTGTCATTCCATTCTGTTTTACTAATACTTCTGTTTAACTAATACTTCTATTTTACGAAATAAACAAGAATATCCGTTATCTCGTTATTACAAACTTGATTCTCTCATATATACTGTCCACATCAAGTCCCAAAACTTCTCTCAGCTTTGAAACACTTCCGTGATTAACAGTTTCCTCATTTATGCAGAAATGCAGCAGCCTGCAGTCAGTTTCCATTCCAGACATTTCATATGCAACTGCTTCTCCCACACTTCCTCTTTTTACACTTTCTTCTATGATAGCTATATAATCAAAGCTGCTAATTGTTTCTCTTATTCTTTCAACATCCAGTGGATTGATGAATCTTAAGTTTATCAGCTCCGGAAGATAATTTGTCTCTTCCTTCACTCTGTCTCTTACCTTTACAGCGGTCTCGACCATATTTCCCACAGCAATTATCGCTAGTTTCTTACAAGTGGTTTCACCAACCTGTGAACTGAAATTAATAACCTCTGAACGTCCCTGAATGAACTGGACATTCTTATCGTCAAGCTCTGCATATGCGATTCCTTTTGGATACTTTATTGCAACCGGACCATCCATAGTCAGTGCAAAATTGAACGCTTCCACAAGTTCCTGTCCACCCTTTGGAGCTATAACTGTCAGATTAGGTATGCTCCTAAGATAAGCTGTGTCATATATTCCCATATGTGTCTCACCATCTTCGCCGACAATTCCAGAACGGTCTATCATCAGTATGACGTGAAGTTTCTGAAGACAGATATCATGCAGCAACTGATCATAAGCTCTCTGAACAAAAGAACTGTATATTGCAACCACAGGAATCAGTCCACCCTTGGCAAGTCCTGCTGCAAATGTAAGAGCATGCTGTTCTGCTATTCCAACATCAAAGGTTCTCTTCGGAAATGCCTTCTGAAAAGCTCTTACTCCCGTTCCTCTTGACATAGCAGCGGTTATTGCAACTATTTTTTCATTTTTTTCTCCAGCTTTTACCAAAGCCTTTGAGAAAATATCAGTATATGTATCTTTTGTTTTTTGTCTTAGTGAGCGTCCGGTTTCCGGATCAAATGGTCCAACCCCATGAAAATGCTCCGGATATCTTTCAGCAATCCTATAGCCCTTACCTTTTACAGTTTTAACATGGACTATAACTGGTCTGTTCAGCTTAAATGCATCCTCGAAGATATTTACCATAGCCTCTACATCATGACCATCAATAGGTCCAATGTATGTTATTCCCATATCCCCAAACATTGTACCTGGAACAAGCAGATTCTTAATAGAATCCTTAGATTTCTTGATTCCCTTTGCCATTTTCTTACCAACACTTGGAATATCAAGGAGTGCATTTTCCACGTGAGACTTAAGTTCATTGTAGGACTGACCAACACGAAAACGGCTCAGACTATTGGATAGACCTCCAACATTCTGAGATATCGACATTTCATTATCATTAAGAATTATCAGGCAGCCTGTTTTAAGCTCTGACAAATGATCCAGCGCCTCATATGCCATTCCTCCGGTCATGGAACCATCACCGATAACTGCACAGATTCGCTCATTCCCACCTATCAGATCACGCGCCTCAGCCATTCCCAGGGCAGCAGAAATAGAGGTAGAACTGTGTCCTGTATTAAATGAATCTGTATCAGATTCACTTGACTTTGGGAATCCACTCATCCCACCAAACTGTCTCAGCTTATAAAACTCAACCTTACGTCCAGTCAGAATCTTATGAGTATATGCCTGATGTCCCACGTCAAATACAACCTTGTCTTCTGGAAATGTCAGACACCTGTGAAGTGCAAGCGTCAGTTCCACAGAACCAAGATTAGAAGCAAGATGTCCTCCTGTCTTGCTTATATTATCGATAAGAAATTGCCTTATCTCCTGTGCGAGCATCGGCATCTCAGACATGCTGATGTTCTTTATATCATTTTCTTTATTTATCTTATCTAAAACACTCAATTTATCATTAATCCTTTGTGTAGAGAATTTACTTTACTCTCACAGTCATCTTATTTATTAAATCTATCAGAAGTTCTCTATATTCACCTTCTGGAACCACTTCTTCAATAGTTTTAATTGCATATTCTGATCTTGCCCTTACATATTTTCTCGCCTCATCTAATCCATATTCTGAGACATATGTATTCTTGGCATTTCTCTCATCCTGATGCACTTCCTTGCCAAGAGTTTCAGCATCACTGGTAACATCAAGAATGTCATCCTGAACCTGAAAAGCGAGACCTATATTTCTACCAGCCTCTTCAAGTTTGTTAACAGTTCCTTTGTCTGCCCCAGCAAGAGTTGCTCCTATCATAAGTGGAGCCTCTATTAAAGCACAGGTTTTATTTATATTAATATAATCTCTTTCGTCATTTGTCATACTCTGGCCAGAAAGCTGAACATCCAGCCCCTGTCCGCCAAGCATACCATTCACACCTGTTTTGGCGGATAAAATATAACCTGCCACAAGAAGTCTTCCAAGCAGCATATAATCCTTTTTGAAGGATTTGTTGCTTACTCCACGGTACATTTCATCAATATATGTATTGTGAACCACCTCATAGGCATAGTTAAGCAGGGCATCCCCCGCAAGAATTGCAGTTGATTCATCAAACTGCACATGTACCGTCGGTCTGCCCCTTCTCAGGCTGTCATTATCAAGTGCCGGAAGATCATCATGGATCAGCGAATGAGTATGAATCATTTCGATTGCTGCCATGAAGCTTTCTATTGCATCCTCATTTCCAGACGTCAATTTCAGAGTCACATCATCAGATATATCTGTCCTTTCAACTGCATCAGAACCATCTTCAACATGTGTTTCCTCTGCTCTGCTTAAATCATATAAGCTGCCACGCTTACATGCTTTATAGGTAAGATACATCAAGGTCGGTCTGATACGTTTTCCACCAGCCTTCATCGCATAATTCATAGCTTCCGCAATATGCGATGGATACTTGTCTTCCTGAGGAAGTCTTGATAAAACCACATTTTCAACATGAGCTTGAATCATATCGAAAATGCTTTCAGTTGTTATTTTTTTCTCTGACATTTTCTTTGCCTCAATGTCTTATGTATTTACTGAACTGATAGAATCTCCATCTCTTTCTCAACACCTTCAAGGTTCTCCTTGCATTTTGCAGCAAGCTCAACTCCTTCTTTATATAGAGCCATAGAATCCTTAAGTGGAGTACCTGACTTAGCAAGTTCAGTATTGATTTCTTCAAGTCGCTTCAGAGCTTCTTCGATGTTGAAATCTTCTGATTTTTTCTTCTTTTCTTTTTTTGCTGTCCTTGAAGAGGATTTTTTGTCTTCTTTTATCATAGAAGGATCTGATTCTATTTCACTAGAAATATATAAATTCTTATCTTTAATTTCCATATTATCTATTTTCTCTGAATTAGTCATAATTTCATTCCTAATATTCTATTCACGTTTGTGCCTTATCACTACGTGATATGTAAGTCTCACTGTGCAAGCCAAGGCTAAAGCTACGCAGAACGCATCCTCACTTCGTTCGGTCCATAGATTACTATGTATT
>JAILEL010000477.1 GCA_024687845.1 Eubacterium sp. | reverse complement strand
CGATAGAGATTAAGTCAGGAAGACATAAGAAATCTACCAGTTTGAATAATTATCGTTCAAAGTTTAGTCCTGAATATGTAATCAGAATATCAGAGAATAATTTTGGATTTGTCGATGGGATTAAATCAGTTCCGCTATATGCAGTATTTTGTATATAACGAAGTGAAAGCTGATGTTGACAGTGGAATAATGGCAACAAATTAGAATATCGGAGACAACTGGGCTGGAATTGATACAGCCTACGATAAGTTGAATGCTAAGATGGATTTGTCAGAGGATGATGTGGCCAGAAGAACTATTGTGGAAAGTGCATATAGAAAATATTCGCAGAAACAGGAATAGTTTGAAAAAAGTGCCTGCAAGCAGTCATTTTTGTTACTTATCTCATGAACTGTGAATAGTAACGATTTTAAATAAATTAGAAAAATTGGAAGGAAAATAATGAGTAAAAAAGTAATATCTGCAGGTCATATCTGTATTGATATCACACCTGTTTTTCCAGACAAAAAAACTACTAATATCGGAGATGTTCTTCAACCCGGAAAACTTATCCAGATGGGTAAAGCAGAAGTATCTACAGGTGGGTCTGTATCTAACACAGGACTTGGAATGAAGCTTCTAGGAGCAGATGTTACCCTTATGGGAAAGATAGGGTGCGATGAATTTGGTGATATGATATGTGGAATTCTTGAAAAATATGATGTAAAGGATGGAATGATTCGGTCAAAAGAAGGATCAACATCATACTCAGTCGTACTTGCAGTTCCTGGAATTGATCGTATTTTCTTACATAACCCAGGAGCTAATGATTCATTCTATGCATCTGATGTTGATAAAGAAATATTGAGTGAGGCAGCCCTTTTTCACTTTGGATATCCAACATTAATGAAATCTATGTATGAAAATGATGGCGCTGAACTAATAAAACTTTTTAAGCTGGTAAAGGAATCAGGATGTGGTACATCCCTTGATCTGGCAGCGGTAGACCAAGATTCAGAGGCAGGCAAAGTTGACTGGGAGAAGATTCTCGCAAATGTTATTCCTTATGTAGATTTCTTTGTGCCAAGTATTGAAGAACTTTGTTACATGTTGGACCGTATTAGATTTGAGGAGTGGCAACAAAGAGCGGCGGGAAAAGATATAACTGAAATCTTAGAGTTGGAACGAGACATTAAACCACTTGCTAACAAATGTATGGAGCTTGGGGCGAAGGTTCTTATATTAAAGTGTGGAGCACCGGGAATGTATTACTGCTCTGCAGGCGAAGAAAAACTTAGTGAAATAGGGGAACGAATAGGATTAGATGTTTCTTCATGGGCGAGTAAAGAAGGGTTTGAAAAATCCTACAAACCTTCAAGGGTTTTATCAGGAACAGGGGCAGGTGATACGAGTATTGCAGCATTTCTTACAAGCATGTTAAATGGAGAAAAGCTGGAAGACTGTATGCATCTTGCGGCTGCTACAGGTGCTTCATGTGTCGAAGCGTATGATGCATTAAGTGGATTAAAACCACTTTCAGAACTTAAAGTAAAGATAGCGGAGGGATGGGAAAAATGTTAGTTAATATGAATGATATTCTTTTGCCTGCAAAGGAAAAAGGTTATGGTGTAGGATTTTTTAATGCAGTAAATGTTGAGATGGCTAGAGCTATTATTGAAACTGCAGAAGAACTCAGTGCACCGGTTATGGTTGGAACCGCAGAAATACTCCTACCTGCAATGGAAATGGAACGTGTTGCAGAATATTTAATTCCAATGGCAAAGAAAGCAAAAGTTCCTGTATGCGTACATTATGATCATGGTCTAACACCTGAAAGATGTAAGCAGGCAATTGAACTTGGATTTACATCTATTATGTATGATTGTTCAATGGATGATTACGAGACAAATATTGCTAAATTAAAAGAGATGACAGATATATGTCATGCTTTAAATATAACTGTAGAAGGTGAGTTAGGGCATGTAGGTGATAATGCAGGTGCAGGTAAGCTTGAAAATCCAAGTGATTATTTTACAGATCCTGATACAGCAGTTGATTTTGTAAAACGCACGGGAGTAGACTCGCTTGCTGTTGCTGTAGGTAATGCACATGGTGATTATGCATTTCCACCTAAACTTGATTTTGAACGAATAAAAACTATCTCTGAAAAGACAAATCTTCCTTTGGTATTACATGGTGGTTCCGGTCTTTCAAATGATGATTTTAAACAGGCAGTAGCTCTTGGTATTTGTAAAGTTAATATTTTCACGGACATAGATAAGGCTGGAAAGGCAGGAATAGAAAAAGGACTTGCCGCAGGAGCTAAAACTATGATGGGACTAATACCATATGAAATCGAGGCTATGAAGGAAGTAGTAAGAGAGAAGATTACTCTTTTTGGAAGTATAAATAAAGCAAATTAAAGGTATAGATTTTACCTTTTTTAGCCAGTCCAAACATGCGTATTGGTAATCACTCGTGATATTAATGTGTTATGGTATATAGTGCCTTGAAGTAGCCATCATTATCAATTAATGTGTCGAAGCTACCTTTTTCTTCTATGGTTCCATCTTTTATAACGATGATTTCGTCATAGCGGCGAAGGAGTGCTTCCTCCAGAGAATGAGTTACAACTATGCGAGTCATAGAGTCAAGACTAAGTATCTCATTTATTACTTCGTGAGAAGTCTGTGCATCAAGGGCAGAGGTTGCTTCGTCTGCAATCAGTATAGACGATTCCTTGAGCAGGCTTCTTGCTATGGAAATGCGCTGTTTCTCACCACCTGACAGACTTTTACCGTTCTCACCACAGAGATAATCTGTACCTCTTTCACTGATCAGTTCTTTTAAATGTGCCTTTGTCAGGGCTTCTTCTATCTTGTCATCTGGAAAATCATGGAACATTGTAACATTATCTTTGATAGAGGAGTTGAAGACGAATACATTTTGCTGTATTACAGTCATCAGTTCATATAAAGAATCTGTACTGATGTTTTTCAGTTCTTTTCCACCGATTGTTATATCACCTTTGTATCCCTTATTAGATGCAATAAGTAGATTTAAGAAGGTGGATTTTCCGCTTCCACTACCACCAACTATTGCATAAGATTTGCCTGGAAGAAAATCACAATTGATATCATGAAGCACTTCCTTGTCGCTGCCTTCATAGCTAAATGAGACATCCTTAAAACTTATAGTATTATTTTCCTTAGTTATATCTTCTGATCCGGATGCATTGCTGTTTTCTGTAAGAGAATCAGATAGCTTATTTATAAGACCGTCTGCCGCCTTCTTACCGGCAAGAAGCTTAGGTAGTTCAGCAACTGGTGGTATAAGGAAGTTCATCAGGTTAACAAACATAAGGACTGATCCGGCGGTAATAGAGCCGCCTTTAAGTGCGAGATAAGAACCAAAGAGGAATACTCCAAGCTGCGCAAGAGCACCAGAGAGAAGACCGAGAGATCCAGCCAGTCCACTGAGCTTTCTGAGGCGGCATTTGGTCTCTTCAAGTTTACTGTTTTCCTGAGTAAAGATTCTGCTGATCTCATCCTCTGCCTTGAAGCTTTTTATGACATTAAAGCCATTCAGACAATCAGACATAGTTGATGTGAATGTTGTGTTTCTGTCTGAAACTTCCTTCTGTACTGCGGCGAGTCTCTTTCCGATAATTACTGAAACTACGGTAGGAATAAATGTTATAAGGATAGAGAAGAGCGTAAGGAGCGGTGAATAGTAGATCATGAGGGCAAGGGCTCCGAAGAAGGATACGAGTTTATTTGCTATTGGAAGTATAGAAGCTACAAACTGTTGTTCTACCGTTGAAGCATCATTTGTCAGAGCTGAGAGATATGATGCGGCAGCTTCCTTCTGGAAAGATGAAATGTTCTTCATAGAGAGAAAACTGAATGCCTTATCTTTATACTGACTCATGGCACGACGGACAAATGTTGGTTCGGAAATGTAATTCAGCAAGGTGATTATCAGAACAAATACGATAAATCCTGCACAAATGAGTAGTACCTGGTTAAGTGTAAAGGAACCTTGTCCAGAGATTATATCGATTAATTCTTTAACTATCCAGGAGACGATGAGTCCTGTAGTTCCAGAGAGTATAGATGCGATAATTGCCGTAAAAAGGGCGCACGAATTATTCCTGTAGAATTGGGAGACCAATTCTGCATGTACAGATTTAGTATTCATTTGTATTACCTCCTTAGTTTAGGGATTTCCAGAGTTTTGATAGTTCTTTAGATTTGAGTAATTCGATGGAGTTGCCGATTACCTCGATGCAGGTTTCACCGGTATTATCGTAGGCCATGCAGGCTTCCTTTATTTCAACGAAGCGTTCATTTCTTGCATCGTATTCGGGAGAAACGTCGAAGGCTTCGGCCTTTGCCTTAGCTTTCTTTAATATAGAGGCAGCGCCTTTTTTATTCTTTTGTTCTAACTCTATAAATGCAAGTCCTGTAAGGTATATGCAGCTGACTCTATCCAGATAAGAGGCTTTACCATCTTTTTTGAACATTTGATTTAATTTAAGTCCCATATCGAGAATGGCTTTTGCTTCTTCGAGATTGTTAGTGTGGATATAGCAAAGGGCTTTATTGATTATAAGATTGACCCAGTTTCCTATCTGATTCACTAGAGCGTAAGACAGGATATTTTCTGCCTCTTCATATTCTTCTTTGAATAAAAGCAGTTGTCCGATTTGAGAATTATATATGTATCCTGCGTTATGCGACTTATAGATTTCTAATCCCTTATCATAATCCCCCATTATCAGGTAGACCTGAGCCAGTTTTCCGTAAAGAGTTGTTTCATCTATATCAGGATCACTATTCTGAGAGATAAGAGTTATGGCCTGCTCATACAGATCTCTGGCACGGAGTGCATATTCCGTATTAATCTTAAACATTGAACTAAATGCGGTATATAGATATGCACATTCATATACGACTCTGAAACTGTTTGGATATTTTTTAAGAGCTTTTTCTGCTTCTTCAGGTCCTTCAGGATCCATTGTGTCAGTCATTTTTCTGAGACGCTTGCAGAGAACATCTACACGGTTGTCTCTTACGCTGTATCCTACCAGTACATCCAGGGAAGTATCGAAGAAGTCCGCAAGTTCAGTTAAAACTACTATGTCCGGAGTAGAAAGACCTGCTTCCCATTTGTGGACTGCACCAACTGTCATATTGAAGACTTCTGCCAGCTGTTCCTGAGTAAGCCCACGCTCTTTCCTGAATCTTCTTATATTTTCTGCAAGATTATTCTTCATGATTTCATCTCCTTTACTGTTAGTGCTGCTTTAACTGTCCTAATTGTATAATAAAGGGTGAATAATGTGAATACACTATTTATACAATTAGAATAGAAATTATTATACTATCAGTAGAAAAATGGTTCTATACCTAATAAATTCATGCGTTTATATATGTTTATTGCCATATGGAACTCGGTCAGTTACAATACCGATTAAGAGAGCACAGAATGTCGTGTGACATATTTCATTATTTGGTATATTGATTAGGAGTATATGATCATGAATCAGGATTACAGGATAATTTTGTCTACAGAAAGACTGTTTCTTCGCGAGATGAATATGGAGGATTACGAAGCTTTATATGCGGTGTTAGCAGATCCGGAAATCATGCAGCACTATCCATATACATTTGATGAAGAGAGAGTCAGAGCTTGGATTTCCCGAAATATGGCTCGTTATCAAAATGATGGGTTTGGCCTATGGGCTGTATGTCTAAAGGAAACTGGGGAAATGATAGGTGACTGTGGACTGACTTTGCAAAATATTAATGGCGAGATGCTTCCTGAAATAGGGTATCATATCAGGAGAGATCAGCAGAGGAAGGGTTATGCCAGGGAAGCTGCCAGTGCAGTAAGAGACTGGGCATTTCAGAGTACAGATTATCCTGCGTTATATTCTTATTGTAAGTATACCAACGAACCATCCTACAAAACAGCAGAAGCAATAGGAATGCATTTTGAATGTGAATATCCTGATGATGCAAATGGAATCACCCATGTTTCGTGTATTCGAAGAGAAGACTTGGAAAGTTAA
>JAILEL010000475.1 GCA_024687845.1 Eubacterium sp. | reverse complement strand
GTCCGATTGGTTCCTTCTCATGAGTATCCTGAATATATATATATACCATCAAAACAACTGCCGGCAGAATAGCCAGCGCCAACAACCACCCTGTATTCATGACTCTTTATAGACCTTCCTTATATATGCGAAATATGTTGTAAACTCATTGATATCTACTATAATCTTCTATTCATCATAGCAGTTTATTATCTTAATCAAAATTGGTAAATTAATAACATGGTACAAAAGAAAACAATAAAAACGCCATCCACATTTTAACACTTTACTGTGGATAGCGCTACATTTTAAATATTATATTTTACTAGAACTAAGAATTTAACGTCATGAACGCTAGTTTCTTACGCTACGTTCATGACTCTATTAAAAACCGTTTCTGCATAGCATACTGCAAGTCCTCTATCAAGAGAAATAACACTTACTGCAGAGCTTACATGCTCAAAACTGATATCAGCTTTGGATTCATCTGAGATTTCTTTTACATCCACGATGATTTCAGCCTCGAATCGTCTTGAAAGGTCTCCCATGTTAAGACTCATGTCATACAACTGCTCAGCATCCATTCCATATTTGATGGAAATTACGTCAAATGGCTTGCCTCCAGATATCTGGAAACGATTAAACCATTTCTTAGCAGCTTCATTATCAGCACATTTCGATGTTGAAAAAATAACCTTGCACTGTGCATTTACGCTCTTTGCACCGTTGATGATTGCATTTATCATTCTTGTCTGTTCCTCAAAGCTGAACTTGATACTTGTAACAGCATCGAACATTTCTGAATCAATCTCGATGTATTTTGGAGCTCCATTTACAGAAGCAAGCTTTTCGAAAAGGCCATGCACATTTTCAAAAAAACCTCTTTCACTCTTTCTTAAAAACATTCTCTGATCAGGTCCTGTTTCACTCAGTATGCTCATTAGAAATGTTTCTGCATTTATCTTGATGTTCCAGTCAAAATCCATCATCGAACCGATGTCACTTCCAAACTTCAGAAGCTCGTCTGCTATAGGTGCATTGCATATATCCTTAACTAATTCAAGCTCATACCTTACAGTTGAAACTCCCTTTGTCTTTAAAACATTTAGAACATCTTTACTGGCAAGCTGACTAATTTCTGCAAATTTGCTTACATTACTCATTAATTATTTACCCCGCTTTTTCTTTCGAATAATTCCTCGTTAATAGTCTCTCCCAATCTGCATTATACTTTAGACCAGACAAAACATAACGTCAATTCTGAAACATTCACGAAAAACAAAGGTCAAATGTTGCATATTTGCTAAGAATCATATTTTTAATTTTGCATTTCTTCACAAAACGTTTTATTTTCGTAAATATATACAAAATAAATTGTTTAATATTACCACATAATAGTTTTGTTTATATTATCTTACCTATTTTTCAAGGGTTGCAAAGCTGTCTACCATTTCCTGGAGTTCTATATATCTCTCCATCTTACGCTCTATTTCCGCATCTACCTCTTCTTTTTCTTTGCTGAGTTCCATAAGGCGTGGGAAATCTGTCGCTGCTCCAGCCATTAGTTCTTCCAATTCTGCACTTCTCTCTTCAAGTTTTTCTATTTCAGATTCAATATTATCATATTCCTTCTGCTCACTAAAAGAGAGCTTTGTCTTCTCACGAGGAGCACGGTACTTTCCTTTTTTCTTATCAGTATCTTCTTGAACTTTTACATTTCCTGAACTCTTTGTCCCATCTAAGTCGCCAGATTCCTGTATATTTCCCTTGTGAATCAGGTAATCCGAATAACCTCCTTCGCTCTGGAACAAGGTTCCATCAGGTTCAAATGCAAATATTCTCGTTACCACTCGATCCAGGAAATATCTGTCATGCGATACTGTAATAATAATTCCCGCAAACCCATCCAGAAAATCCTCCAAAATTCTGAGTGTCTGAATGTCAAGATCATTAGTCGGTTCATCAAGTATGATCACATTTGGTGCAGCCATAAGAACCTTAAGAAGATACAGTCTTCGCTTTTCTCCCCCTGAAAGTTTTCCTATCGGTGCATATTGCATTTCCGGTGTAAAGAGGAATCTCTCACACATCGCTGATGCCGATACAAGCCCCTCCTTTGTTCTGATATACTCTGCAGTATCTTTAATATAATCCAGCACGCGGGCCGAATCATCAAGTGCCTCGTTCTCCTGACTAAAATATCCTATCTGTATAGTCTGCCCCACTTCAACCGAACCTGTATCAGGCTCAAGCGCTCCTACAATTATCTTGATAAGAGTTGACTTGCCACATCCATT
>JAILEL010000453.1 GCA_024687845.1 Eubacterium sp. | reverse complement strand
GTTAAATTATTAAATTAAAAAAGACCTCATATCACTCAAAAGAATGACACAAGGCCTTATATAAATCTGATCTATTTTGGCTTATTTCTATATCCTCTTTCAGAATAATCAACTTTACCCCTTTGAGGATATTTGTTTTTGCCTTTTTTATGTACATTATAGGAGTTCAGTTCACATCTTTGTTATTTTATTATTGAACCATATGTTTTTATATCATTTCGTATCATTTGTTTCGATTTTGTTGTTCTGTCCAGCTCTTTCAAAATCTGGTGTACCCAAAATGTACCCATTCTATACATGAAATGCCCTCCCAGAAATCATAGCCGCCTTGATAAGTGAGGCTTCATTTTCTATATTATAGTACGCAGATGTATCACTTTTCTATCGTAGCAAAAAAATAATGCTACCAAAAGCTGATAGCATTATATTAATAATACTTTATAATTTAGGTGACTTATTTTTTACTTCCCATTTATCTGATATCTACGATAGACCATTCCTCCGATAAAAAGCAAAACCACAGACAGTACAATGTATAAAACAGGCGCAAACTGATAATCCGTAATGTAATGGTTTCCAAATCCGATAAGCCTGAAATTATATGTTGAGTATATGCTGGAAAGATTGGTCGGCAGCAGATCTCTCATATGTCCTAACATCCTGAGTCTATCTGGAATTGTTATGATACCACTGGTTAAGAATACTCCGATCATCATTCCGGTTACAGCAAGCCCTCTCCCAAACATCAGTGAGAATACCATTGATACTACTGCAAAAAGTATTGAAGCTGTAAAAACTATGATGGTTTCCTTTGTACAGAATTCTCCAAATGTAAATGGGTATGCAACCCAGGGATGTTCCAGCTGCAGGATGCTGTCTGCTCCATCCAGTCCTTTTGTCACCAGAACCAGACAAACCAACACCACAAATAGTAAGGTTGTATATATCAGAAAAAATATCAGTCCTGCTATAATCTTAGATATAAACATAGTTTTACGTCCATATCTTGTACAGAGTATGATCTGATCTGTCTTATCCCTCTTTTCTCTTGAAAATACAGTTGAAAGAGATATTGATGCACTGAAAAGAAGTAGTACACATATTACGCCTATACCATTCGCAAGCAAAACCAATCCACGATTATAATAATACGTAAATGGATTCTCTACCTTGTCCTCCTGCCTTTCCCACCAACTATATTCTCCTTCAGTAATGATTCCATGTTCAAACGCATTATAAGAGGTTCCCTCCCTCATATCATATAAATCATCTGCCTTATAGTTAGACAGTTTTTCACCTGAACCCACTATTTTTTTCTCAAATGATGCCAGCTGTCTATACTTAGCATTATCGTCACTCCAATTCTCTCCATAAGCGTCAATATTCTCATACATTTCTGCTAAAAGCTCATCATCTATTTTCCTGCCATTTATATCACTTTGGGAATCTATTATATAGTTCTTATCTCCACCCAGATCGAGTCCCGTAATAATGACAACAGCAAAAGACATAACCATAATCGCAAATGTAAGCTTTGACTTTAATATCTTACGCAATTCATACAGTGTAATAGCACGAATGTTCATCAGCTTAATCCTCCCCATATTTCTTCAGATAAAAATCTTCAAGTGTCCCTTCATTGTCATCCCATGATCCTTTCCATATTATCTGACCTGATTTCATCATCAGTATCTCATCCGCTATGCATTCCACATCCGAAACAATATGTGTCGAAAGAAAAACTATACTTTTTTCCCCAAGATCCTTTATCAGATTCCTGAACTTTACTCGTTCCTTCGGATCAAGACCTGCCGTTGGTTCATCAAGAATGAGTACCTCAGGTCGATTGATAAGAGCCTGCGCTATTCCAAGTCTTTGCTTCATTCCCCCTGAATATGTTTTTATTTTCTTCTTTCCAACATCAGATAGTCCAACCATTTCCAGAAGTTCCTCACTTCTTGCCTTTCCATCTCTTTTACTCAGTCCCTTTAACGCCGAGAAATACATTAGAAAATCCATTCCGGAAAACTCTGGATAATAGCCGAAATCCTGAGGAAGATATCCCAGAACATCCCTATATTCTTCCTCAGATACCGGAATATCATCATATAATACCGAGCCACTGGTAGGTTCAAGTATTCCACATGCCATCCTCATTAATGTTGTTTTCCCTGCTCCATTTGCTCCAAGAAGTCCTGTTACCCCCTTTCCTATTGTAAAGGAAACTCTGTCTACAGAAATCTTATTCCTGTATTGTTTTGTTATTCTATCCACCTTTAGTTCCATGTATATGCCTCCAGCTTATATATTTTTCTTAACTCATATGATTCTATGATTACGAGGATAATGGCGATAACTATCCCTTTATCCTTCATATCGGTCAGAACAGTTAGATTCCAGTGTTTTATGCAGAATAAACATAACGAAACTGCCACTGAAACACAGATAGACGTGACAACATTTTTTCTTCCCAAAGTAGTTCGTTCTATCTCCATGCAAAGAATTGATGTCAGAAGATATGGAATAATAATCTGTATGCCTGTATATAAAATATCGTATCTATCATTACTCAACATTATGGTCAGACAAAGTGTTACTAAAAGATGCACTATTCCTATAACGGTGATTCTTGCAAATAGTATCTCTCTCAGCGAAAACCGGGATGCCCATTCCATCTCATACATCCCATTTATCTCCGAACGGAATGTCGCATAAACAGCAATACCAGATAGAAATGGCATTATCATAGATATACCGTTAATACTATTCTCATCAGGTATCCTGAGACTGACAACTCCTAACAGAAAAACAAGAATTGAGGAAATCCAAATGTATGACCCCATATACTTCGCCTGAATCATCAGCATATATAATATATTTTGTTTTTTCCTTCCTTCTATCTTTTCTTCTTTCCTCCTGTATTCTCTGATGAATTCATCTTTTCTTTCAGGAGCCGGAATAACAAATATAACACCTGCTACTTTCTTTATATCCTTATTCATCCTCAGTCCTCCCAATACTCATCTTAAGCTGTTTCTCGATTCTCCTGATCCTGCGATATAACGCAAATCTCGATATACCCATTATCCTGCTTATGTCATTTATGGACTCATTATTTATATATTTCAAAAGAAGTATTTCCATATCATTTTCAGTTAATCCTGATAACACTTCCTGCACATAAACTTGATTTACCACCATATTCTCAATATTTATATCTGATGATTCTGTGACTTCATACTGACTGACTAAGCAATCCCTTTCCCTCCGTATTTTTTTTATTTCATCATTACAAAGATTCTTTGCAATAGTATATAGATAGTTCTCTTCCTTAATGATTCCTTCATTCTCTTTTTTCAGAAATCGAAGAAATGTTTCCTGCGTTACATCCTCGGCGAGACACTTGTCTTGTAATTTATAAAAACAATATCTGTAGATTTTATCGTAATACTCTTCAATATTCATGGCTGCTCCAAATAATCTCTTATATAATGATAGACGGATTATAATAATGAAATGTGCGGATATTTTTTCCTTGAAAAAGAATTGTTATATCACGATTATAACAAAAAAGGAGAACCCGACTGAATGAACATCGGATTCTCAATGATAACGACTCATTATCGCGTTCTCTTTATTGTATTCCTTCTTTTTCTGCAATATCTTTCAAGTGATATTCCACAGATTTATCTTTGAAATGGATGACTACGATATCCTCATCTGTAAATGGTGAGTCTTTTTCAATATAAGAAGTATACTGTCCTGGATAATCCCCCCTATCATCGAATGGAAACTTAATCTGACTATATGGTTTCAGTATTTCATTTATTCCTTTAGAATCATTAATTATATCACTCCGAACATCTATGCATTTCCCGCTTTTAAGATTAAAAGATACTTGAACATCATAGTAATCAACTCCCTCATCATTGTTAATAAATGCACTTGTCTTTATTTCCACATCCTCACTATTAACACTCTGTCCTTGAATGAAAATGAAGTAAAAAGGAATTAATACAACCATAATAGTTACTATAACAGCAATAATGATTTTGATTATTGTCACTCGTTTTATTTTTTTCAAAGGAGCCAGTTCTGACAGGTTCTCTTTTGCGTCCCCCTCAGTCGGATTCTCTATCTCAACCATTGCCTCATATATTTTCCTGCAAGAATCACACTCTTGTAAGTGTCCCTCGATCAATTGACAGCTCTCCTGTGATGCCTGATGATCACAGTATAGTGGAAGCAGATCTTGTATGACTTCACATCTCATTCTCATCACTTATCATCTCCTTTAGTTTCTTTTTGGCACGATAGAAAGTAACTCGGGCCCAACTTTCACTATGCCCCATGATAGTTTCTCCAATTTCCTTAAAGGAAAGATCACCGTTAATTCTTAACAGTACAACCTCTCTTGCCTCTGGATTTAAACAGTGAACCTTCTGAAGCAGTGAAAGCATTTCATAGTGATCAACTACATATTCTTCAGCAGAATTAACTAATGGAAACATACTTTCATCAGGTTGAATGTCAGATACTCTTTTCTGTCTTTTCAGTTCTCTCAGCCACATGTGTTTTGCAATCTGGCAGAGCCACGTAGACGGTTTGCAGGTGCCATCATATCGATTAATGCTTTTGACCGCCTGGTAAAAAGTTTCCTGCATGAGCTCTTCTGCCAGACTATCATCTCCACACAGCCCTTTAAGATATCGAAATATCATTGGGGAATACTTCTCAAACATTTCATCCATTCTGATAACACCTCCTTTCCTTTACATTTATATATCACTTAAGCATACGATTTCGTTACAACATTCTCAATGATATAAATAAAAAATCTCCTCTACCTAGGTAGAGGAAATCTAGAAAAGCCATACGGCCAATGCTTCCTAAGAAGCTAGATAACTTTGTTTGATTAAATTATAACACTGCATTATTTAATTTCAATAATATTTCACTTTGGGACAGGGCAAATTCATAATATATGGGTACAAAAAAAGAACCTGAATCTTCAGGTTCCACAATATGTGATAAAAGAAATTTTGCAGTTTTTAGTTCAATTATTCTTCATTTATTCCAAGAACCTTTTTCCAATCACCTACAAAACCATAATAATCTAATCTTACAAATGGATACTTTTTCTCCAATTCCACAAGCTTTCCTGAGAATGTTTTCCAAGCATTCTCATCTGGGACAAGTTTTTTAATTACAATAAGATATGCATATAACTGTTTTCCTGCTCTATTTATCGAAATCATATTATCCCTGAATATCTGTTTATCCTTTCGTCCTAACCTAATAGTAAAAGGAATCTGTCTATTAAACAAACGTCCTCTATGTGCACAAATATTTCTAAGTATGGTACATCCTTGTAACCAATTGCCAATATAAGAATCATTAATCTTACCATAATGATCCCTACATATTTCTGATCTTATTTCTGGAGTAAGATTCTTAAATAAACGTGAAAGCGTCCCCAACGTTAACAATTCCAACAAAACCCAAAAAGGAAATTGTCCTCCATACACATCATTATGATGCTTTACAAACGCTTCTTTATCACCATATTCTTCTATAGCTGCCTTATAATCGCTTTCAAACTTCTGAAACCTTTCAATATCTTCAAATGCATTTTCGTCATAATATCCTAACGATCCATATTTTTTTGCATGGTAATATCCTATATATGTACGCATAGAAACTTCTATACTTTCTAGCAAGTACATTAACGCTGCCCTTAATTCCATATCAAAACAATATATCTGTAAAACATCCGAAAAATGGACATTGTTATAGAACTGATCATCTCGACGTAATGTAAGTGTATACGCACTCAATCTATAATAACTGATATAAGAAAGAACCTTGCGTGCCTCTTCTATATCGTCGATGATTAAACCTCTATTCATTAATATATCTATTTGCTCGTCAATCGTAGAAAAATGTTTTATTTCTCGCAATACTATTTCCTCCGCAATAAACAAAAGGCCCACCATGTTACGCATGTAGCAAAGCTACCTAGGCTTGGTGGGATCGATTAAGTATAATATACATAACCCCTATAGTTTTGTCAAGCCAGCAAAAATCTTGCACCAATTAACTACAGTGACAACCCTCTATTACGAGATTTCTTAAACTGCCTCTGACGTTCCATCTCTCGGATTTCTGCATTTTCTATTTCTCTTCCACGATTCACAAGTTCTGCCACCTTTTCCGAACCAAGAACCTTTTTTACAAGATCAAATTCTTTTAACTTATCCTTAAACCCTGTTATCTCTCTTGACAACTCACTGCATTTCTGTCGCCAGTATCCGCAGCTTCCTGTTTGCTTTTCCAGCTTTGTTACCGTCTCTTTCAATTCAGCTTTACAATCCGTCAATTCATTCCTGCAATTATTATATTTGAACACAAGATTTTTAAGCTTTTTCAGAAGCTTATTAACGAAAGGAACTACTACCTTTTTCTTATACGAAGATGCAAGCTCTAATGCGCCGGGCTCCTCTATTTTCCATTTATCCGGATCAAATTCTTCCATACCAAAAGTATATGTCCGACGTTGTTCTCTCAGCTTACCAAGATTTTCCTCTAATGCAGTATTCTCCGTTTCTAAACCTTCATTCTTTTGTTCAAGTTCAGTATGTTCATCCTTCAGGATCTCCACCTCTGATTCCAAGGCTTTTACTTCTTCGCCAAGTTCTTTTGCCTTTTTCTTTTTATATGTAACAGCATCTACTCCATATTCTTTTTTGTTTTCCTTATGAGCTTCTTTCTCTTCATCAGTCATTAGCTCATATGAATTACAATCCTTTATTGGAATGCCCCTTTCCCGCATCTTCTTCGGATAGTTTGTATTTATAAATGTAAAGAACTTCAGATTGAAATCCTGCTTGGCATTCATATTCAGAATCCCATTTTCATCTTTGGTAGTTGTAGTGACTATCCTATGTGTGTGCGGAGATTTTCCACCGAATTCATCAAAGTGAATCACCGCTGCCTGAGTTTTCCAGTCCGGAGCCCATTCATGAAGAAGTTCCTCATATACTTCATTACTGATTTTTAGTAACTCTATCTGTTCTTCACTTGAAAGATCCGCCATAATGTCCATTGGAGGTTTTTCAATCATTTCCAGGGCTGATACTGCGTCTTTTCTGAGAGCCCTTTTTCCATGTTCTTTTCTATCTGCAGATACTCTGTCCACCTCAGCCTGTACAACAGCTACCATATCTATATCAGTATTCCCTATAAGCCACACGTTATTTTCCGTAAGATTTCTATCTATTGTTTTGTCTCTTCCTTTTCTATCATCATCCATTTCATCCCAGGCAGCACCGACTCCGCAGGTCTTTGCTGCTTTACCGTTATGCTTCTGAGTAGAAGGATTTAGCGAGAGCTTCATACATGGTAATCCTACGGAGAAGCTATTTTTTATGTTCATATTAAATGTATCCTTCCTTATATTTTTCTAGCGGCGGCTGGCGATGCCCTGACGGGGATCCGGACTTAAGAGAATTAAGTATGTGTCCTCGTACTTAACTGCGTTAAGTGTCGGACCTCTCCGAGGGGAACCGTACCGCTTCACCGTTATATCAGCCTTTCCGGCTGCTATAATGGATGTATTTCGCATACGTGACATGCCACCGGCATCTCACTTTGGTAGCGCTTTGCTACCATGCGAACTACATCTGAATATTAAGTAGTAGCAATGTGCTACCACTTAATATCCACCCATGAAATCCAGCGCTTCCTCCGGAATACTGGATTCCAGAGATTCACCTGACTCCGCTTCGCTATAAACATCTCCTGCCCCCTCATCTGAATTCGTTTTAGGAGATGGATTTACGCTCTGGTGTAAATCAGTCAGCTGAATCCTGCTGCTAAGCTTTTCCGCTATTCTTTCAGCAAGTATGTCCGCCATACTTTCCGACAGAATATCTGATACATTGTCCTTTACGGAAACAATAAAAGCGTCTATATCGCTTTTATCATTTCCTCCGGACATTTCCCTACTTAGCAGCTCAATCAGAAATCCGTTAAGGGATTTCTGATTTTCCAGAGCAGCACTATGAAGCCATTGCCACACCTTGGATTCAATCTCTTTCTCAAGATTGAATCTAAGATGATAGCACTTTATTTCTTTTCCCATATCA
>JAILEL010000398.1 GCA_024687845.1 Eubacterium sp. | reverse complement strand
AATAAAGAAACTTTTAAAGGCGCTCATGAAGTATTCAAATATCTGGGAAAATACACCCATCGTATAGCTATAAGCAATCGGAGAATAGAATCTGTTGACGATGATAATGTAACCTTTATGGCAAAGGATTATAAAGACGATGCTAAATATAAACCAATGACTCTTTCCGGAGAAAACTTTTTGTCCCGCTTTCTTATGCATGTTCTACCAAAAGGATTCGTAAGAATCAGGTATTACGGTATTCTCTCATGCAGAAGCAAAAAGGATAAACTTGCTTTATGCAGAAACCTCTTAGGTTGTGAAAAATATTTATCTTTTTTGCGAGGAAAGACAGCAGAAGAAAAAATAAAGATACTATACAACAGAGATATTTGTAAATGTTCAAAATGTGGTCAACCACTTGTAACATATGTGATTCCAGGACATTACATGTTATGTTGAAAAAAGCTTAACTGAATATATCATTTTGAGCCTTATAATAAAGGCTTATTTGTCGTGGGATAATTCATGAAATCTCGTAAATGATAATGAAATCTCGTAGCCGATGAACTATATATATGTTAAAATCTCAAGAAGAGAAAGCTGATTGAAATCCCATATAAATCGGCTAAACGGACGCGACTTAGTTCAATTAGATAAAAAACGGCGCGAAGCCCGAACAAAAGGGTAGATTGCTGACAACGGTAATCTGCTTTTTTGTTCGTTCTTGCACCGTTTGTTTACGAAAGAAAAGAAATTAATAGGATAAAAGAAACTCAGGCAAGATTGTCTGCTTATGCAGAAAGCATCAATGCGATAAAAAATAATTGATAGGTTTTAACGTTTTTGAAAGGAGATTGAATCATTCATTAATTTGATTGATTTTGTTTAAGATATGAGATTTGTAAATATCTTCGGTCGTATTCTAGGCTTTATAACATCGAAATTTATTATGGTTTCAGTTTTTATAACGACAATAAATATTAAAATACTGGATATTTCAATATATTCAATGAATCTATTTGAATATAATAGCGTTAGCTGTATTGAGTCTGGCTTGTTCATATTTCAATAAAGGATTTGTAATATGTATTCTCAGTATTGCTATTCTTGTTATGGATTTTTATACTGCGAGTACAATGAATACTGGTTCTTCCTTAATGGATATTACATTTAATAAGATCAGTTTTATATTTGGAGATATCCTAAGTCCTGAAGCGGGTTTCATGTTAGTGATTATAGGATCAATAATACTGTTTTTCTCAGGAATAATGATAAATAAGAGTAAAGGTGCAGAAAAGAAGGTCAAGGTCAATGTCCCGGAAAGTAAAAAGAAGCTTAAGTGAAATAATTGAACTACATAATAAGTGGTTGAATGGTCAACCTGATGGTGTGAGAGCGGACTTTAGAGATTCAAATCTCAAACATGCTAATCTGTCGGGCGTTGATCTTTCTATGGCAAACTTTTATGCTTGCAACTTGTCGGGCGCAAATCTGAGTGGAGCCAATTTAAAAGGATGTATATTTGAAAAAGCTGTTGTGAAGAAAGCTAATCTGACAAGTGCTAACATGAGTTTTTGCAATATAGTAAATGCAACATTTGACGGATCAAATATGAAAAAAGTGGTTCTCAGTAATGTTGCAGGTCAAACATCGTCACTTCAAAGGGTTAATCTGATAAAAGCTAATGCTAAATATTGTAATCTTGAAAATTCAGATCTTGATCATTCAAATATAAGTGGAGCTGATTTTACCGGTGCTACGTTGATAAGAGTGGATTTTTATAATGTTGAGATGAAAAATGCAAAATTTCTTGGAGCAAATCTGTCAGGGGCGGCAAACTATAAAGATAGAATGACAAGAAAACAGAAAATAGAGATGATAGATTTTGAATCAGATTTAGATATTTAATTAAGCAAAGGAGCAAATATGTTAGAAGTAGGAATAAAAGCACCGGATTTTACACTTCCGGATCAAAATGGTGATATGCATAAGCTTTCTGATTACAGAGGCAAGAAAGTAATACTATATTTCTATCCGAAGGATAATACCTCAGGATGTACTAAGCAGGCATGCAGCTATTCGGAAAGAATGCCGCAGATCAAAGAGAAAGGCGCAGTCGTTCTTGGAATAAGTAAGGATACTGTAGCATCCCATAAGAAGTTCGAGGAGAAATATGGACTGGCATTTACACTCCTTGCGGATCCTGAGAAGAACGTCATAGAGGCTTATGACGTTCTGAAGGAAAAGAAATTGTATGGAAAGACGTCTATAGGGGTAGTCAGAACCACTTACCTCATAGATGAAGAGGGCGTGATAATTAAAGCGAATGATAAGGTTAAAGCTGCCGAAGATTCAGAGAAGATGCTCGGAGAACTGTGATTATCTATTTGCTGTAATCTTATATAAACTATTGGACATTGTATCCAGAGACTAAGCTAAAGTAGGAAATAAAATATGGCTAAAACATTAGTAGCATATTTTTCAGCAACAGGAACTACAGGTGCAGCAGCGAAAAAGCTTGCCATAGGCTGAGAATATCAGAACGGTATATAGACAGGCACTGTTCCAGATGAAGACCCTTCGTAATGAGGATGAAGTTGATAAATATCTTGAAATAGCAAAGAAGCAGATGATGCAGAACCTGAATGGATTTGATGGAATTAAAATACAGTAAAACTAAAATTGATGAGATATAGCATGATGGAGGATTTAAGTATGGAGATATATCATGGCAGTACAGAAATAGTTAAATATCCTGAGATTAGAGTAACAAGATATAATAAAGATTTTTATTATGGATTTTATTGCACTTTGATAAAAAAACAAGCTGAAAGGTGGGCTACTCGATTTGGAGATGGATATGTAAATGTATATGAGTATACTGAAAATCCTAGTCTTAAGATTTTAAAATTTGAAGAAATAACTGAAGAGTGGCTTGATTTCATCGCTGCATGCAGAAATGGAACCTCACATAGTTTTGATATAGTGGAGGGACCGATGGCAGATGATCAGATATTTAATTATGTGCAGGACTTTATAGATGGAAAAATTTCAAGAGAACAGTTTTGGTCATTAGCCAGATTTAAAAAACCGACTCATCAGATAAGTTTCCATACAATAGAAGCTCTGAAAACCCTGAAATTTTTGAGGGAGGATAAGATATATGAAGAATGATAATGATCTTTTTTATACATGTAGTTTGATAGAGTATATCGGTCGTGTTACGAAGAACAGTAGAAAAGAACTTATAGTTTATCTGAAACCAGACATAGGACGTATATATAAACATGCGGATGTTTTTCACTGCGAACCTATAGAAAAGGTGGCAGACGATTTTATTGAAAGAAACCGTATTCCTACCGGTAAATACGATAATGTTGCTAAGGCTAAGTACGATGTTCCTAGTTATTGGATTATTGGGCAGGTGTTTGAAAGACTTATAGAAGATACCTCTGATGATAATGATTCAAAAGAAGAAGCAATTGGAGAAGTCTTTTCATCCTGGCTGGCTGAAAGAATTCTTAATTTTAATTCGGATTTATATTATCAGCCTCGAGAGTATTTAGCAGAGTGCTATAAAGAAGGTAGCGTCATAGATGCATAGTGTTGACTG
>JAILEL010000353.1 GCA_024687845.1 Eubacterium sp. | reverse complement strand
ACCGCATCTCCCGGTGAAATCGTGAGAAGCAGTCCAATAATGATCATAATCAGAGGAACGGCAAGGGCAGTTGAATTCTTCTTATAAAAATCCGTTAATGACTTTTTATTCATTCAAAATATACTCCCGTCTTTTTATTTTACTAAATATTTTCATAAAAATTTAAATAAAAAAATAAAACACTTCCGAATAGTATATATCTTTTTACAAATCTTTTCAACCTATAACCCCTATAAGAAGGAAAAAGCGTTCGTTGTTTTGTCACACCGAACGCCTTATAAACTAATACAATGTCACTTTTATATTACTTAGAACTGTCCGCTTTTTTCTTTATCTTTCCAAAAAGGGAACCTATGCCCTTCTTTTCAGCGGCTTTCTCAGCAGCCTTTTCGCTTGCTTCAACTTCAGCCATAATTTTGGCTGCCTCATCATTTGCTCTAAGAATGTTAGTCTGTTGCTGAATAACCGCACTTCTGCTGCTAACATTTTTCTTACCAGATGACATACTCAAATTTCCAGAAGAACGTGCCATTGAGAGACCGCCTTCCGGCTTACTACCCTGTTGTCTTCTAGCTTCAAGTATTCCAGTCTGACCTTTTTTCTCAGTTTCATGAGACATTGATTCCTGTCTCTTAGCTTCAACAGCTTTTCTATTTTTTTCTGCAGCTTCTATAAGACGTTGTCTCTCTGCTTCTCTTTCAACTCTGGCAGCTTCATCACGTTCAACCTGCTTTCTGATTTCTTCCTGCATAGACTCTGCGTGATGCATGAAGCTGTCAGCATTTATAAAGTCGTCTGAGTTGATAAAGCTGTCTGCATTAAAGAAACTGTCTGCTGGTTCAGAAGCCTCTTCCTGAGACTGAGCTTCAGATGATTCAGTGGCAGCAGCTTCTTGAACATCCGAATGTGTACTATCTGAGTAGGCAATTTCTGATTTGGTATTATCTGAGTAGGCATTTTCTGATTTGGTATTATCTGAATAGGCATTTTCTGAGTATATATTTTCTGAATATGTATTTTCCTCCGCATAGGCACTAGCCTGGTTATCATTCTGACTATCACTATATGCATTTATATCTTCCTGACTGCTACTGTATGCATTTGCAGCTTCTTCCTGACTGTCACCGTATGCATTTACATTTTCCTGACTATTGCTGTATGCATCTGTATCATTCTGACTATTACCCTCAGCTAAATCAGTTTCTGTATCCTGAGGCATCGAAGCAAATGAATCAAAATTCATTTCTGAAAACTCTTTAGATGCTTCTTTCTTAATCTCTTCAAGTTTCTCTGATGCTCTCTTTGAAACCTCTGTATCATCAAAACCGAGAAATGCACTTATATCAAGCATACTCTCAGGTTCTTCATTCTTAATCGCCTTTTCCTGGAACTCCACTCCCATATCACGCTCCTCCTGCAGCATTCCTTTTTCTTTTCTACTTTGGCCCCCCTCTTTTTCATCAAGCCTTATTCTGGAATACTTATAATCCTCACTTGTACCATCACCAAGGATTGCAGTTTTTAAATCCTGGGCTGTCTGATATCGATCTTTAATTTGAATAGACAAAGCCTTCATTATAGCTAGACTCACATGTTCAGGAATATCTGGTCTTATAACTCGAGGTTCCTCAATATCATCATTTAATATTCTTTGAATAGACTCTCGAGGTGTAATCCCTGTAGAAAGCTTATATAATGTAGCCCCCAATGAGTAAATATCTGTCCACGGTCCAACATCGCCCATCTGTGAAAACTGTTCTACCGGTGCATAAGCATGTTTTAATATTACAGTAGATGAACGTTTTTCATCAGACATTTGCTGTTTTGCTGCGCCAAAATCAATCAACTTATATGTTCCATCATTACATTTGAAAATGTTCTCCGGACTAATATCTCTATGAACAACTCCTGTAGAATGGATAATCGACAAAGTGTCGCAGACTGATACGGCAACATCCACAATCATTTCTATTGGAACCAGATTCTCTCTGTTACTATTTCTATCAGACTTTTCTGTATTTTCATCATCTTTATCTGATTTAGATTCTTTGGCATTTATCGCATGTGTTTTAGCATCATCTTCTGAAATATTGTATCTTTCC
Organism: Eubacterium sp.; assembly: GCA_024687845.1. Next base: position 14,048 of record JAILEL010000353.1, on the reverse strand, counting down.
GAATCAGCATTATCCGGATCAATATACTGAAGGTATTCTCTCAAATTATAACCATCCAGATATTCCATGGTTATATATGCAGTACCATTTAGTTCAAAAAAGTCATATATAGTAACCGTACCTGGATTATTATTGAATTTGGCAAGACTCCGAGCCTCTTTAAGAAACCTTTCTTTCCCACGATTATATGAACCTGCCTCTTCACTGGAGAAAACAGATACATTTATCCCATCAGTTCTTGAAGCCACACCATCTGGATAATATTCCTTAAGTGCAATGATACTATCAAGAGTATTATCCCACGCTTTATATGTTACGCCAAAACCTCCAGCTCCTATTACCGTTCCAACTAAATATCTGCCTCTTATAAGTACTCCTGGATGAAGATAGAATGATTTATCTGGAGGCGTATTCTCTACATACCCACAAAAAGGGCAACAGACATCTTCCTCTTCACAGCCGGAAGGTATCTGAAACATATTCATACAATTAAGACATCTTCGATTCATAAACTTATAAATCCTCTGTATCATCTGAATATTTCTCAAACAAAACCATATAACATTTTACCATAAATTTTCCTTTTTTCATACTAGAAAAAAGATTATATTCTTAGCTATTATTGAAAAATTTATGCCCTCTTATTATGAATAATTGCTAATACAAATGATACAATTGCCAGTATCAAAACAACTATGCTGCTTATAAAAATCATCCATAAACCATACTGATAATTCATAGCTTTGGCCGCCAATCTATACTTCAGCTCTGCATCAGTATCATTTTTCATATTATTCATTATCACCATAAAAGTCACTATAATGATTGGATTCACCAATGCTGCTATAGCATCTATAATACTTATTATCAGTATTTCATTTTTGGCTGCCAGTGCTGCAGAAATAATTGCAAATACTATAATTGCAATCGCTATATGTCTTGTCTCTTTTGTTTTCATAAAGGACAGCTTTTTATCTAGAATAAGATCGTCAAAGCCCTCGGTCACAGAATCAACAGTGCCTTCACCAAATATATTGTCTATAAATGACTTTGCAGAATCCTTTTCATCCAATACTTTTTCCGATGAGAATTTGAATGCCGGAAGAAAGCAACCTACAATTATTACTAAAGAAGCAATAATTATTATCATTTTTATAACATTTCCAAGCAATTTATTCCCTTTAGAAGGATTGCCACCATTAGTAGCGTCTGACTGGATGTATCCAGTCTGTTTCGCATAGCTCTCCTGGTGCGTTGGCTGACTTGCATGAACGTCTTGTTTTACATAGCTTCCCTGCTGAAGTGACTGGCTTGCGTGAACTTCTTGTTTCGCATATCCTCCATGCTGAGCTGGCTGACCTGCATGAATGTCTTGTTTTACATAGCTTCCCTGCTGAGCTGGCTGACCTGCATAAATGTCTTGTTTTACATAGCTTCCCTGCTGAGCTGGCTGATTTCCGTAGCTGCCTTGATGAACATTATTTGCTCCATCCCCCCCTGTTGGCCCAGCCTGTTTCTGGTATTGTCTCATTATCTCCATCTGAGTTTCAGATATAATCCTTATCATATCCTTAGGGTTATCTTTCCCAAAGATTTTTACTGAACAGTCCTTCATATTCAGCACATCAATTCTATTTGAATGAAGATATATTCCATTTTCACTATTATAGTCTTTAATAAACCATTCGCCATTTTTTCTGGCGAAAAAACCATGATGATGAGAAACGTAGCTTTTATTTAGCTTAATATCACAATCCGGACCACTTCCAAATGTAACATATTCCTTATTATATTTATCTATATCTGCACAGTATGGTTTTCCATCAATGTAAATATAAACTAACATTTCTAAATATCATCCTTCCTATTCTTACCAACTGTTAATTGATAGTTATCGTTGTAGTTTGTAGCAAAGCGCCAGTAGAGTTATCTATAAAGTCAACTCTAATGTTTCCTTTTGCAATTGCATTGTTTTCTCCATCCTGATTTCTCGAGCCTATAGCCCTATAGAAGCCTACACCTTTCCAGATTTGTTCGGTAGCTTCTGTTGACGAACCATCAGGGAAAATAATTCTCATTTTTAATTCCATCGGACTGTCATCAGGTCCTTCTATAACTTTACTATGAAAATACAGTCTTTCAACACCATACTGAAATTCCGTAAGATTGGTAAATTCATCTGTTTCTGTAGTATTCACAACTATCTCAGACATTTTCCATATACTCTGCGCTGTGGAATCTGCTTGCTGGAGACTGCCTTCTGAACTAATAGCGGTAGATGTAGTTGTCATCTCATTTTTTTCGTCATTTGATATTTGAGATACATTTTCTGTATCCGATGAAGTATTTTTAGTACTATTTGAACCAGCTTTTTCAACATTATCTTTCGGGCTTGAGAAAATAATAATTGAAATAATAGCTATTATCATAGCTGCACCGATCAGAACACCCCAGTACTTTTTTATAATGCTTTCATTTTGTACTACAGGAGTTTTATTATATATTTCAAAATTATTCGATTTATTCTGATAGCTAAAATCTTCAATTTCCGAGTTGATCAGTATTGTTTTATCTTCTGATTCCCCACCTTTAAGTGCAGCTTTAAAGTCATCAACAACCTTGAATCTATTATCCGACTTTATTTCCAATGCTCTCATTACTGCATCACTGAATTCCCGGGGAACTAAAGGATTAACTTCATATAAAGGTTTTAGTTCATCTGTCATAACACGCTCAACCGCTTCGGGTGGAGTCACATTAGTAAGCAGCTTATATATAGTTGCTGCAAGTGCATAAATATCTGTCCATGGACCAACACTCCCACCTTTAGTATATTGTTCTATTGGCGCATAACCATGTTTCAGGATTACAGTAGCCGAAAGACTCTGATCATAGCTCTGCTTTATAGCACCAAAATCTATCAGCTTAAATGTGCCATCAGAACATACAAAAATATTATCTGGGCTTATATCACGGTGTATAACACCAAATGCATGTACTTCTGAAAGTGCATCGCATATTTCATCTGCCATTTTTGCAATCATATCAAAATCAAGAGCCCGTCCTTTTTGATTCTGATATTCCTTCATATTACAGCCTTCAAGATATTCCATTACTAAATATGCTGTACCATTGGTTTCAAAAAAATCATAAATGGTCACTGTATTTGGAACATTCTTAAACTTAGCCAGACTCCTTGCTTCCCTCAGAAACCTTTCCTTGCCATGCTCAAAAGTGTCCTGATCAGAGCTTGAATATACAGAAATTGTATTATTCTTATTTCTAAATGCCACTCCATGTGGGAAAAATTCTTTTATTGCGACAACAGTATCTAACGTTTGATCCCACGATTTATAGGTTATTCCGAATCCACCAGAGCCTATTACAGTGCCTATCAGATATCTGTCGTGAACTAATACACCGGGATGTAAATGTGTTGCTATTTTGGGAGGTGTATTTTCTATAAATCCACAAAAAGGGCAACAAGAATCTTCATTCTCGTGCCCTGATGGGATTTCAAATACTTTCATACAATTAAGACAACGTATTTCCATTTATTCTTCCTCTTCTCATCCAGAAAATAAAATCAAAAGTATAATTAGAATCAAAATAAATGCATCAATTATTACTAATACAATCAACAATCTATTTCTATTATTGGAAATAAAATTGGGGCCAGGCGACTGAGGTCCAACAGAGATGCTGTTATCAACTTCATATAAAACACCATCTCCAAAGGAAAGAATGACCTTACTGGGAACATTTGGACTTTTAAATATCAGATAACTATTTGTCAGCTGAATAGCTTCTTCAGTTACCTTAGATCCATCATCCCTAACGATGCCATTGCCTTCTTCATCATTTACACTCAGATCTTTTATATACCATATTCCGCCTATTTTGAAGAAACATCCATGCACATCAGACAGATATTCCTTTGCAATTACTACATCTGCTTCTTTACTTTTCCCAAAGCTTACTACATCTTTTTTAAATTGATCAAGATCAACACTATATGATAATCCATCATAACTTACATTAAGCTGCACTTTTTATTTTCTCTCTTTCAGCTGAATTTATAGATATAATCTAAGTTAATAGGATAGCTCTGGATATTTTTCTGTTGCTGATTTATAGAACAAATCCAGTGCCTCTTCATAAGATACATTTCCTACAAAATAATCTTTCATAGAATTCTGGAAGGATTCATTACATCCCTGATCATATTCAGAAAGGTTTGAAAGATCTATATCATCTGCACCTTCAACAAATAATCCTATTGGATTCTGATCTCCAAGCGGTTTAAAACTAAATGAACTGTCATTTACAGCAGCTGTCATCGCTGGCTTATTATTCACAAAATCATTATCCTGCTTTACTATGTCTGTCATAATAGTATTATCTACTGTAAGTTTTCTCATGATATCAGCAATAACCTTGCTATTGTCTGTATCTGAAGAAGCACATATCCAGGTTCCTCCCCAGTAAAAGCTCTGAGGTCCCTCTGTGGCTGCCCATCCTCCCTGGAAGGTTCTGGAACCATCATCAGGATTTTCGCCATTATTAACATTTCCCATAGAAAAATTGATCAGCCATGCAGGTCCAAAATAGGCAAATACATCTCCGTCCATTGAGAATCCTTTGGACCAGTCATCTGACCAAAGGTCAGCAGTTCCTGTATAACCCTTATCCACCTGCTCCTTAGACATGTCGACCCATTTCTTAATATTGTCGTCAACTCTTATTTTTCCGTCCTCTACCCATGGAGCAGACACGTTATTTGAAAAAACTCTGTATGTATCATTTGCAGAAGAAGTCATTCTGTATCCAGCCTGTTTCATAAGCTCTGCAGTCTGATTGAATTCGTACCAGCTATTCACATAAGTCTGAACAGTTTCCGGATCATCAGAACCAAATACCTTCTTTGCAGCATCTCTGTTATATATCATAACACCTGGACATGCCTGCCAGGAAACACCCTTAAGTCTGCCCGATTCATCAGTTACTATATCTTTAGTATATTGATATTGGTTTGAAAGCTCCGTATCAACATTTATTCCAAGCTCTGAAACAGGAAGAACAATATCTGTATTCACATACTTAAGAGCATAATCAGCCTCAACTAAAAACATATCTGTTCTATCATCTACTTCCTGGTTAGAATTAGATTTCAGAACTTCACTAAGATTCTTCTGATAAGCATCTTCTGCAGATGGTGTCAGTATAAAATTAACCTCAATATCACCTATCTGTCCACCTGCAAGAGCATCATTTTCATCATTTACCTTATAGCCCGGATAATGATCCTTTAATCGTCTGGCAAATTCATCATTCCAGCACTGAATATTAAGTACTTTGCCATCACCCTCTAGATCCACCATGGCATATCCATCATTTGCGGCTATTTTAGCCCCCTTACGGAGATTTATAATCAAAACTATACATCCTACTATAAAAAGAACTGCAGCTGCAGCAAGACCTGCAATCAGAAGCTTTCTCTTATTATCTGTCTCGGTCGATACTGGAGTTTTGTTAGTAGAACTTGTCTGTTTCTGTGAACCAGCAGCCCTGGAAGGCATAGTTCCTGTTCCAGAAACTCCAGAAGACATTGTTCCCGTTCCAGATACTCCAGAAGACATTGTTCCCGTTTCAGAAACTCCAGAAGACATTGTTCCTGCTCCATAAGTTTCAGCAGCTGGCCTTCCCCCTGTCTGGGAAGGTGCTGTTATCACTCCAGATTTTCCTGCTCCAGAATTTCCTACTCCAGAATTTCCTGCTCCGGATGCTACTTGTCCTAATGTTCCTGTCTGTGCAGGTGGCAGAAGCGCCACTGCCGGTCTTAGAACATTCATAAGTGCAGCCTTTAATTCCTTCGCACTCTGATATCTATGTTCTCCATATAATGCAATCGCTTTCATAATTACATCACTTAGTTCCAGAGAAATATTAGGGTTCAGCATGTATGCCGGAACAACCTGGTCTTCCACTATTCGATCTACTACCTCCTGTGGAAGTGTACCAGTTAGTGCCTTATAAAGAATCACGCCTATTGCATAAACATCTGTCCATGGACCGATTTTACTATTCTTCGAAAACTGCTCTATAGGTGCATACCCATGCTTCAATACTATCTGTGATGACTGTTGATTATTTGAATAATCGACCTTGACCGCTCCAAAATCCAAAAGTTTAAATGTGCCATCTGAGCATATTACTACATTATCCGGACTTATATCTCTGTGAATAATACCTTTACTATGAACCATGTCAAGAATGTCACAGAGCTGACACGCAGTAGATTCAAACTGAGCTCTGCTCATTATGTATCCATCCTGCATATAATCCTGGAGCTTTCTGCCTTCTATATATTCCATTACAATATATGCTGTACCATTTGCCTCAAAAAAATTCAAAACATTGGCTGTTCCTTTATATCCATTGAGACTGGCAAGACTTCTGGCCTCGTTCATGAATTTAACTTTTCCATTTTCAAACATCTCTGTATCAGCGCCTGAAAATAAAGTTACATTAACATCCTGAATTCTTGATACAACACCTCTCGGAAAGTATTCTTTTATCGCAACCTTTATATTAAGTGCCCTGTCAGCAGCCTTATATGTGATTCCAAATCCACCCTGTCCCAGGATGCTTTCAATAATATACTCATTTGCCAGAACGGTTCCCATGGGAAGTGCAGAGGATGAAAAGTTATTCTCAGAACCACCTGCAGAATTACCATCCATAGATGCCCCATTCAGATTCTGCATCCCCGGTCCTTCAATATTCCCACAGTATGGACAGCAAAAATCTTCATTTTCATGCCCTTTGGGAATCTGAAATATATTATTGCATTTGGAACACATTCTATTCATTTTATGTTCTCCTATTGTTCGGTCAGTTTTTTATTTAGAATCAAGTGCTGCCTGAACAGCCTTTTCCTCATTTACAAGATTATAGATTTCCGTATCAGAAACCTCATATCCCGCAACTGTAGTATCCGTTTTATTACATACGAAATCCTTAACCTCAGAACCCTTCAGCTTTGGATTTGCTCCCCAGGTCATAGCACATACACCAGTTACTATAGGTGTAGCCATTGACGTTCCATCCATATAATCGTAATACTCTTCTGAATAGTCAGACGGATGAAGAGTACTATAGATTTTCTCACCAGGAGCACAAACTGAAACCCTGTCACCATAATTTGAAAAATAAGCAAGCTCAAGGTCATCTGAAGAATCCATATAGCCCATAGCTCCAACAATTATTACTCTTCCAATTATATCATCATAACTCTGTCCGCCCTTAAATGCATTGTCTTCTTCTATTCCGGCAAACATACCTGAATTTCTTGCATCTACATCAGCATTACCAGCTGCCTGACATATGATGAAATCATAGCCCTTGTCAAGCATTCTTGAAATAAAGAACGATGAATAATACGAGTCTCTGTCTATCTCATCCTTATGCTCAGGATAATTCTCATAATCATAATTATATCCCATTGAGATATTTATAACTTTGCAGTCATTCTTGATAAGCTGCATCAGATGATAAAACTGGCCAACCTCAGAAATGTAATTTACACCTACTTTGATTAGTTTTAGATCAATTTCAACCTTATCACCATATGCAAATACAAAATCTATCTTAGCATTATTAGCTACACCTGCAACACCCTTATCATTATCATGCTCTGCTGCAATTATTCCGGCAACATGTGTAGCATGCGCATAAGATTCATCATAATCTTCATTTGCATTTGTCTTATCTTCATCTTGAATATAGGTAACTATGTTTTTCAAATCCTCATGGTCACCATACATTCCACAGTCGTACTCTCCAACCTTTACTTCTTCTATATCATTCTTCTTACTCCAGGCCTCATCAGCATGAATTGCCTTCATATGCCAGTAGGCATCTTCATCTGTTCCTGCCCATGGGTCATTTGTACTTCCATAAGTTGAATCAAATCCACACGCTTCAAGATTATCAACAGTAGCAAAGAGTACTCCATCCTCTTTCTCAATGTCTTCACACATACTTTCAAGAGCATCCAGTTTTTTGCCCTCACCAACATAGAGCTGAACCTGATTCAGAGTATCACACTGTGCAAGAATACCCTCGCCATATTTCTTCATGATTTTTTTCTTATTCTTCGTAGAAATCTTATCATCAAAATATATAACCACTACGTCTTTGGTATAGAAGGTTGGATTAAGAAGATCAGATAAATCTCCTAATTTCTTAGTATAGGTTCCACTTACAACCTCATATAAAGTATCTTCTGGATTCTTCTCACTATATCTGTAGCATCTGATCTTTTTTATACCTTTTCTATACTTTGTATCAAAAGTAGTATCAACATTATAATATACGTAAACACCTATACCTACGCCTATAAGAAGTACTGCTGCTATAGATATCAAAATAGGAATCAGTATTTTGAATTTTTTTGGATTTTTTTTAGGTGGATTTATGTTATTTGACGGATTGAAACCTGTACCATTACCATAAGAAGGTGTTGCTCCGGATCCATTTCCGTAAGATGGCATTGCTCCGGATCCATTTCCATAAGAAGGTAATGCTCCCGTACCTGTTCCCTGGTTCATTTGATTCTGAGACAAACTTCCTGTACCAGGTCTTCCAAATGCACTCTGCTGATCAAATCCAGGAGTTCCAAGTACTGAGGTTTCATCAGCATGTCTTTTGAATTTGACAGAATCATTAGCTGCATTTCTTCTTATTTCGAAAATGTTTCCATCCAATATGGAGCTCTGAATCTTCTTAGATTCCTTGCCATTCTGAATATAATTCTTATGAATACCATTAGTACTGTTCATATCCTGAATGAACCAGTTTCCATTTTCTTTATAAAAGCATCCATGAAGTCTGGAAACAAAATTTTGATTTATAACAATATCGCAGTCAGCTCCACGACCGAAACTGACTACGTCTTTTCCAAATGTATCCAGGTCCACAACCTGATATTTGTCATTATAATAAATATCAATCTTCATTACTGACCCTTACCTAATTCTTCATTGCTCCACAAACTGGACAATAAATCTTATTTTCTTCATTCATCGCTCCACAAACCTTACAGTTCCAGAGTGATTTAAGTATTTCACTATTGTATCTGCTATCCTGTTTTTCTTCCTTTTTCCAGGTAAAGCCTTCTCTACACACTTCAACAACAAGGTATGTATTTCCTTTAAATCTTACCTTGTCATGATGATAAATATATTCATTTTCAACAAGCTTTCTGCTATTAAGATCTACCGAAGTACTTGATCCTGGAAGATCAATAAATATCCTGTATAATTTCTCATTGAAAACAACACAGACTCCGGCTATATAGTTTATCTCATTATATATCGGATAAAACTTTCCTCTATCTTCTCCTTCAATTCCTACGAGCCATCCCATTATCAGACGTTCTGCAGCCTGAGGCTGTTCCTCCTGCTTATAGGTTCTTGTCATTGCCGGAGCATTATTACTATCCTGCATCTTCAACATGGTCTCAGCAAAGTCCATATCCAGATAAGGAATAGTCTCTCCAACATCTTCAGTTCCCTGACGAGTTATCGGAGTTTTTCCAACGCCAACATTCATGTTTGGAAGCTTTATCCTGACGGCAGGTTCGTTATTATTTATTTGTTCATTGCAATGAGGACACTGCCCAAACCTGTCTGAATCATAGTAGTGTCCGTTTACACATTTCGTAACATTCATATTACACCAACCATTTTACTGTACTCGCGTAAATTTTAACCGTACTACTTCTCTATCACCCACGCTGCGCTGAATCGTAACAAGCGTATTTTCTTCAATTTTTAGTATATTAAATTGGGTATTATTATGATACAGACCATTTGTACTTCCAAGATCACATATATACCAACTGCCATTATTTTTATATAAACTAGCATGCCTTCTGGATACTATCGCTTCTCCAATCACAATATCGGAGTCGCTCCTGCGCCCAATACTAATCTGATCCTTATGAAAGCAATCTATATCTGTAAGAATCATTCTCCCATGAATATCAACCACAGTAAGAAGCATCAATATATCCTCGTCTCTTTAATCTTCAAATACTATGATCCATTTTTTATCTGAATCGTCTGTCTGTTCGAAACAGTGTTTTACGCATTGTTTCAAGCAGACAACGTTCAAATAGTATTTTATTAGATTAATAGTTTTATCTAAAGCTCTTAGCATCATCCCATGAGAACCTATCGCCACAGAATGGAATAAACAGAAGCTCAGTATTTCCAATAAATATCTTATCATATGCACTGATTCTCTCTGTATTGAGCACAACATTTCCATTCAGATAAAAAAGTTCTCTTGATTCTCCAGGCTGTACAAGGAATTCCTTATTACGTGGTTCATATAATACAACTGCATGTTTGCTTCTTGAGATGCTCTTGTCACCAGAAAGAACAACATCCATATCCTTTCCACGTCCTATAAAATTCTTTCCTGTTCTAAGTTCAAAGCTCTTTCCTGTATTTTCACCATTGATTGCTACAAGCCAGCCAACCACAGGTTCAAACTTAATATCTAAAGGATTGTAACGCTGGGTAACGTCATCATCTTCTTCAAAATTTGATGAACTGCCTGAACCAAAGTTCAGATTACTGAAGCCATTCTGAATGCCAGACATAGGAGTTATGCTCGACTGCTGCATTTGAGGTACACCAGCTGTAGGAATGTTTGAAGGTCCTGTTGGTCCTCCCCATGGATCACCGAAAGGTCCTCCCCCCATTGAAGAATCAGGTCCTGTTGGGAATAGCTTGTCAAATCCATTTGGCGAAGCTGCATCTGTACTAGGAACGGTGAAGCCACTGTTATCATAATCAGATCCTGTACCAACAGTCATATCATTTGAATTATCTGCATATGCTACAGTTGCATCAGAATTAAATCCCGGTCCACCATCCATTAATACACCAGTTCCAGAATTGCCTTCATTACAATGTGGGCACTGCTGGAATTTGTCAGCATCATAAAAGTGTCCATTGTTACATCTTACTAGATTCATAAGAAAACCTCCTGCTTTTATAAATAACTTTTTTATTTTTAATATCTATTATACTGCATTACTATAACTGATGTATTATCCTGACTCTTCTGAGTCCTCATCATTACCACATCAGTAAGTCGTCTTGCAGCTCGTTTCACATCAGGTTCCTCATACATTACAGTAGTCAGAACTTCTTCATTACTAAGTCGCTTATAGAGACCATCACTGCTTAGAATTATGATATCATTTTCAATAAGCTGAATAGGTCTGATACTAACGTCTATTATTGGCACATTTCCTATGCCTATATAGCTAATAAGCGCCTCTGCCTGACTCTCTTCACGTCTATATTCTTCCATAGTTATAGTTCCCGCTTCAAGTTCGGCATCTAACTTTAGTCTTAAATTATGATCCCGGTTTATAGATCTTATCTCACCATTTCTGATAACATATATCCTGCTGTCTCCGACAGACATCCAATACATGATATTATTTTTTATAATGGTTGCTACAACAGTAGTGCCGCTTCCCAGATCCTCGCCATTTTCATTTACAAGATCTGCAACTGCACGGTCCATTTTTACTGCTTCAGCACGGAGAAATTCGGAGATGTTTACTCCCGGAGGCATATTATAAAAATCTTCAGCCAGAATCTGAGTAGCAGTTTTACTGGCAAGATCTCCACTGGTCATTCCTCCCATGCCATCACACACTACTCCGATAACCATATCTCCCCTTTTATCGGCAAAAACGGTATCTTGCTGATACTTTCTGGTACCAATAATGCTGGAGATTCCAATCTTAATACTCAGATTATCGTCATATATTCCAAATTCGGTGAGGTCTATATCCCCATTATACATAACAGTTTCTTCATCCATGTTATGTATATCATTCATATTATTATGGTTCATATTAGTATCCACTTATAAATCCTACCTTTATCCAACAAGCATTAGTTCCTAAATACAATATCGTTTCAAATGGTATCTTGATTGGCTGATCCCTTCTCACTCTTGCATACATGTCATTAATAAATGTACCATTTCTTGAATGATCAACCACATAGAGATCGCCCGACATAGACTCATAGAAAAGCTCTACGTGAGCACCACTGATATATTCCACATCCATAACTATATTAGCTCTCTGAGGGGATCTTCCTATAATAATACTCTGATTAGGCGGAAGCGCATAAACATCAGAGAAGCTTCCAATATGTATCTCAACCACTGCCTGCCTGTTCTGTACAGGCGCCGGCGCTGCATAATATGGTGCAGGTGATGGTGATGGTGCTGGTATCTGTTGTTGTGGAACCGGTGATGGTACTGACTGCTGCTGTGATCTCGGAGATGTGTCTCTTACATTTACGTTTAGACCTATGTCTCTCATAAATGCTTCAACTGTCTGAGTTCTCTCTTTATAATTCAGTGCCAGAGCTCTGTCTATTCCATCAGATAACTGGTTTGAATAACCATATTCCGCAAGTTTCGTATATCCGCTGGTAAATCTTGCCGTTGCATCCGGAACCTTTTCTCCAACCAAGAGAAAATATAAAGATGCAGCCAGGGAATATACATCCGTCCAGGTTCCCTGAACTCCCTTTGAAGAATATTGCTCAAGAGGAGCAAATCCAGGTTTCAGGAATACAGAAAGGCCTGATTCATTTGTTCTGATAAGACTCTTTGCATTACCAAAATCTATAAGCTTGATATCAAGATTTCTTGTAACGAAAATATTATCCGGACTGATATCTCTGTGGAATATTCCCTTTGCATGAACCTCTGCAAGAGCATTTCCAGTTGCCTCCATAAGGAATCGAAGATTCTCCCATGATAGAGTACCACCATTTACCTTTGCAAGCTTTCTAAGTGTCATGCCATCAAGGTATTCCATGACAAAATAGCATGTGCCATTCTGTTGGAAGAAATCGTAAACTTCTACAACTCTAGAAACATTGTGCAGAGTCTGCAGAGCGTCTGCCTCTTCCAAAAATCTTTCTATACCATGCTCGTAGGTTCCATAATTTTCCTGATCAACTGGACCAACACTGACGCCATCGCTCATTCTTACAGCAATCTGTCTAGGAAAGAATTCCTTAATTGCACATCTCTGGTTATTCGTAACATTTAAAGCCCCATAAGTGATACCAAAGCCGCCACTACCTAGTATATTTTCAATTCTGTACTTGTTATCAAGCATTGTGCCCACACGAAGGGCAGATGCTATATCGGCCATTTAATCACCACCTGACTATAATTTCTAATGAACCTACTCTTATCTTGTCTTCCTTCTCAATTCTTCTTTTGTGAGTAAGCTTAACACCATTTAAGTAAGTTCCATTCTTAGTGTTGAGATCCTGAATATATATACTCTCTCCATCATATTCCATAGCAAAATGCTGTCTGGAAACAGTAGTATTATCAATCATTACATCACATATATTTGAACGTCCTATAATTATGCTTCCGTTAATTTTTGTTTGAATCTGCTGTAAAACTGTTCCTTTGATTCTGATTTCCAGCATGATAGGAAGTCCATACTGTGGAGCAGATTTTACACTAACACTATTATTTGAGGAATTTCTCATCTGAGTGTTTGGAGGATATACATTTCCTCCACCCATCTGAACATTCTGATTTACGGCATTAACCGCAGGATTTACATTTCCACCTGGAACGCCTGGATTCTGAGTTCCATTTACTGGATTATTCTTTTTCTTTCTTGTTAAAATAACGAAAATAACAATAACAACTGCAAGAATTGCAATTACTGCAATTATGGCAATCAGTAATATCTTCTTCAAACTACTTCCATTATCATTTTTGCCTTCGGGTTCTGATGGAGAAGCGTCATTTTCCGATGCATCTGAAGTAGTCGAATTAGTAGCATCTGACAACTTACCAGAATCTTTTGATTTATCCGAATTCTGGTCTGTATCTGAAGATGAACTAGAATCAGAAGAATCAGCTGGGTTGATGTTTTTCTTTACAGATTCCATTATTTTATTATTGTC
>JAILEL010000231.1 GCA_024687845.1 Eubacterium sp. | reverse complement strand
TTTTTCATGAAGGGGAGAATCTATTATTTTACAGGTACAGGAAACAGTATGCGAGCTGCCCGTGTGATAGCGGGACAACTGAAAGATACAGAGATAGTATCCATGAGGACGGACCCCGGGGACTATCCGGCGACGGACTGTGATATCGTGGGGTTTATATATCCTGTATACCACTGGACGATGCCGGCTCCGGCGGTAAGGTTTGTGGAAGGGCTGGACATTAACCCTGAAGCTTATGTGTTTGTAATCGCAATGCCCAGTTTTATATGCGGATACGCATGTGAAAAACTGGCAGAGATCTTAAAAACAAAGAATATCAGCATTGATTATGGTAATATTGTATACAGCGTGGCAAATTATGCGATAGTTTATCCGCCAGTTCCTCCGGCCGGGCTCCGTGTGCCGAAGACCGAGAAGAAACTCCGTAGAATTGCTCTTGATATTATGAATTTGGAGAAAAAGGAATATCCTCGTGAGAGCAAATACATAAAGAGACGTAGAGAGCGGGTTATGAAGCCTTATCTTGAACTGCAGAAATATGCAGATAATCCGTTTACCATAAACGAAGACTGCATATCCTGTGGTCTGTGCAGCAGAGTCTGTCCCTGCAAAAACATAGAACTGGTGAATGGGACGCCTAAGTTTATGCATCACTGTGCAAACTGTATGGCATGTGTTGTGAGCTGCCCCAAACGTGCGATAGGATATGAGATTACAAAAGGCGACAGGAAACTCCTTGAGGCATCAGATTCAAAGACATTTCTTGTTAAATTCATGGGGCTTCCAAGAAAGCGTAAATTATATATGAATCCGTATATCACGGTAAAAGATCTGACAAAGGATAATGAATAATGGCAAAAAGAGGCGAGACAAGAGAACATATCATAGATGCGGCTGCGAAGGTATTCTTTAAGTACGGTTATGAAAGAACATCAGTAAAGATGATACTTGAAGAAGCAGATGTTGTAACCGGCAGTTTTTATCATTTCTTTCCTTCCAAGGAAGAATTGTTTGAAGCGGTGATCGAAAAATATCTGAGAGGCTATTCACAAAGAATAGGAGAGATTCTCAGTGATGAGGCTCTGAGTATGGGTCAGATTATTGATAAAGTTTTGGAAGAACTTAAATCTACATCTGAGGATTATTATCTGAAATTGCAGGGAGATAAACTTCACTGGACGGTCCAGGCATCTTTGCATGTGATCACGATTGAGACGCTGGTGGAACCGATGGCTCAGGCTCTTGGCAGACTGAGAGAACGCGGGGAGATAGAGAGCTGTTTGAAAGTTGACAATAAAACTTTGGCGAGAATCCTCATCAAAGGGATGGAGGCTCTTATTCACGATGGAGACGATAATGGCATTGAATGTTTTGATTCCGAAGGTCTTCGGGAAAGACTTATGGAATTTTGTGAAAGGATCATAGTAATCGGATAACGCATGTTTAAAGCTGCGCAGCAGCTTCTTCTTTTTTTGCAAAAAAACAGAATATTTTTAAAGTGTTAAAGAAATCCCCTAAGAAAAATAGTAAGAAAAATAGTTGAATCTTAATTCAACAAACGATTGACATTTTATTTTTGTGGTGTTATATTGAATAAGAATTCAATGAAAAATGTTTCAATGAAAAATGTTTCAATAGAAACGATTCAATAAAAAAACAGTTTCAATTAAGAAAGGATAGAAAAAATGAGTAACGTAAATTCAAAGGAAAAAATAATAATAATCGGTGGAGGAATCGCGGGACTTTCGGCAGGTGTATATGCACTTCTTGCGGGATTCGATGCTGAAATATATGAAAAGAACGCAATTCCCGGTGGAGAATGTATAGGATGGAACAGAGAGGGATATCATATAGATAACTGCATACACTGGCTTACAGGAACAAGAAAAGATACAGAGATGTACGATGTATGGAAGAAAGTCGGAGCTCTTTCCGATGATATGGAATATGCTGATATAAATGCATTCTACTCAACCATCAGTAAGGGACAGACTGCAACACTTTGGAATGATCTTGAACGTACTGAGAGAGAACTGATCGCAATTTCTCCGGAAGATGAGGATGAGATAAAGAAATTCATCCGGTACGTGGAGTATTCAAAGCAGTGTATTTTCCCGGCTAATAAGCCAATGGAAATGTGGGGCGTAAAGGATTACATCAACATGGGTAAAAATATGGCTGACTTTCCTAAGGTTATGAAGGAGTTTGGAAAGATTTCTCTCGAAGATTACAGCAAGAGATTTAAGTCACCTGTTCTCCGGAAGCTCATGTGCGATTATCTGCCTAAGGAATACTGTGCTTATGCATTTCTTGTATCCTATGCAACTATGGCTGACGGAAATGGTAAGATCCCTATGGGGGCATCACTTCAGATGTCACTTCGAATGGAAAAAAGATTTAAGGATTTAGGTGGAAGGATATATTATAATTCAAGCATTAAAGAAATAGCTTTAGATAAGAAGAGAGCTGCCGGCATAACTTTAGAAGATGGAAAAGTTATTAAGGGAGACTATGTTATCCCCACAGTGGATTCATATGTTCTTTTCAACAAACTTCTTCCTGCGGGGTATATGCCAAAGGAGCTTAAGACAGCATATGATGCACCAAAGAGTTATCCTACTATAAGTGGATTCCAGGTTGCATTTGCTGTAAGTGAAAAATATGATAGGGGAGAAACGGTATTTATTGATATAGATCCGCTCAGGGTTGGAAATCGCAGTTTCAACAGAATGTACGTTAAGGCATACGGCTATGATCCAATCTTCGTTAAGGATGGAAAGCAGGTTATCCAGACCTGTATCTCCCAAACTGATGAGGATTATGAAGTTTGGAAGCGCATGAGCGAGGTTGAATATAGAGAAATAAAGGAAGTGCTTATTAAGGAAATTGAGAAGAGAATACAGGATGCCTTCCCTGAACTTGTGGGAGATATGAAGCTTCTTGACTGCTGGACACCGCTTACTTATGAAAGATATTGTAATGCATATCATGGAAGCTACATGAGCTTTACTACCACACCTGATGCTAAGCAGCTTAAGATGAATGGCAGAGTAAAGGGAATAGATAATCTGTATCTGGCCGGTCAGTGGACTAATTCACCCGGTGGACTTCCGGTTGCAGCAGCCAGCGGTAAGTTTGCGATTCAGAGAATACTTAAGAGTAAGAAGAGAAGTGTTGATATCTAAGATTTATGAAGGAGTAGAGATGGAAAAATGATTCTTTATCATACAGGCAAAAAGGAAATCAGGAACCCAAAACCGATATGACAATTTTAATAAGCTATTACAATTCATTCGAATATTTAAGGAAGAAGAAAGATACAAAGTAATGTTTTGTGATGAAAACGTTGAGTGGTGTCCAACTAAGCGTATAGGACATAATGGGGCATTTAATGATGTGAATTCGATATATTATCATAGAAACAGACTGAATGAAACGGCTTTTATCCTTGAGAAAAATCAGTACGGAAGGATCATATACAACAACAGATATGTCGATCCGGACAGTCAGATGTGGCATTACGGATGGTATGTTTATAATATTATCAGTTGCGATATAGATGAATGTAATGAAAAAATGTTTTTTATAAAAGAGCCTGATTATGAATACAGACAGTTGCTTGATCTCAGATAAAGTATGTTAAATCGGAAAAGTATGCTTACAGTAGTTTAAGTGGTTAGATGATTGAGAGGAAAAAATGACAAGGAAAGAGCAGAAGGAAGAAAAGAGACAAAAGATACTTATGACGGCGCTCACATTATTTGTTGAACGCGGGTATTACGATACAAAGATCACGGATATTGCTTCAGCGGTTCCTATGAGTACAGGACTGATGTTTCACTATTTTGACTCAAAGGAAGAGCTTCTGCTTGAGCTTGCAAAGATGGGAGCGGCAGGAACCAGGTCTGCAAGCGGAAAGAATATAGGTGATATACCTCCGCAGATCTATTTGGAGAAGTTTTTGGAGCAGCTCTTTTCCTATGCGAAAGAGCAGCCATGGGTATTTAATATGTTTGTTCTGATGGGGCAGATCCGAAGAACCGGAATGCCTGAAGAGGCAAGACAGGTTGCGCTTTCTGTCGATACGGTCCGGGATACGGCAGAGTTGATCCGGAAGGGGCAGGAAGCAGGAGAATTTAAAAGCGGAGATGCAGTCCTTCTTTCAAGATGCTTCTGGGCTAGCGTGCAGGGAGTCATGGAAGAGATGGCAATGGATAAGAATATGAAGGCTCCGGATCCAACGTGGCTAATGTCGATTCTTCAAAAAAGATACCCAATATAGTTCTTACGATTATAGGTTGACGGCAGAGATCATGCTGTGTTTGTAAATAAATCAGAGGAATTTGATCCAACGAATATAGATCCTAAATTTTCTGCAAATCATACTCGGATTTTCGGATCAGCGTTTTGATCTTTCCTTCCGTCAGATTAAGGCATCCTATGCAACCGGGGATCACAAGGAGCTGTGGGTGAACAAGAATAAAAATATTAACATCGATGATAGATCGGAAGAGATATGTCGGAAGGAGAGTAAGGAATGGGATTATTTTCAAAAGCAGAGTATAGATCAGTCCTTATGGACTACAAATTTAAGGAAAGCGACGGGTTTCCATGTATTCAGGCGACTGATGGTACATATTATTGTAATGCGTATTATGCAATTAAAACAAAAGAATATAGTATGTGGGAAGATGGAAGATATGAAACAGTAGCAAGGGATCTTAGAGATTCGGCTGGTAATTTCCAAATTGTCGTGGATTTAAAGATAAAAAAAGGTGTTCCGGTTGATTTTAAAATTGATCTAAAAAAACTAGCTTCAACTATTGGGAATAAAGATATTGAAAATCTTGAATTATGTGCATGGGGATTTTATGAATCCCCTATTGATTTATAAAATAAAAACACGATGCGATACAAAATTTAAGTTTATGTGAAGAAGGAATTGTCTTGATGAGTGTGAAGGTTGAGCCGCTTTTGGCGGATGATCGTGAACAATTTATAAAAGATAATCAAGAAGCTTTTAATTACGGGGCTCTTGAAGAGTTTGGACGCAGGGATGATCATTTTGAAGAAGATGAACAGATTATCTCACGTGAGACGATAGAGCAGTCTATTGATAATGGAGAAGCTTACAGAATTATGCTGGATGGCAGACCTGTTGGTGGTGTGATTATAAATGTAAAAGGTGAAAAGGGTGATCTG
>JAILEL010000154.1 GCA_024687845.1 Eubacterium sp. | reverse complement strand
GAAGCATTACAACTCTTAAAGAAAGTGAGAAGAAGGTTTTTACCAATGCAGACTTTGAAGGATATCCAAAGATTCAGCCTGCAAAGGGTTCAATGAGAGAAAATGTTCTTTTTAATCTTGAGAAGAATCCGACACCATACTTTCCGCTTGATCATGACTTCGGAGGTTTTGTAGGAGAACAGAAGAATATTTTGTTTAAAGAAATCGGTATAGAGTTTAAAGGCGGAATGAATCCTATTGATAATGATGGTATATCTTATCAGGGAGGAAGTAAAGCAAAGCTTACAAGAAATGTTTTTGCAATTCCTAAGTACTTAAAGCTTATAGGGGATATAGATCATAATATTCAGTGTGCTGATAAATCTCTTAAAGAGTGTAAAAGAATGTTTGAAGAGGAAAAGAAGCAGAGCCTTTCAAGTGCTGATGACTATGGTAAAGCTTTAGAGAGAATGCATGACCTTGTAGGAAAGACAGCTTATGACAGATTCCTTTATGCGTTGTTCCCTAATGCTATTGAGAGTGGCAAGGTAACCAAGGTATTAAAGAAGGTGGACAGCAGTCTTAATTCCTATGACATTCTCGAGGGACTAAGCTATGTGACAGCTGATATGAACCGTGCAATGAAAGAACTTTGTATCTTTATTAGCTCTGATGAGAATATGACAAAGACTGTTATGGAGAAGGAATATAGAGCAATATGTGCAGCGTATCCGGAACTCGGCACAAGATTTGAAGATTTCATTAGACGTTATGGAAGTAAATCTGATTTCAACTGCTATTGCTTTGCTGCTGAAACATGGAGAGAGAATCCTGACAGATTTATCAATACGCTCCGCCCTATGCTTAAGAGTGGCGGAGAAACGGTGGCAACGAAGGAAGAGGGATACAGTCATTTTAAGGAACTTATGGGAAAAGTGAAAGCAGCCATTTCCTCTAAGAAATATATGAAGTTTAAGAAACGTGTAAAGGGACTCAGACACTATCATTATATAAGAGAAGCTAGTCAGTATCTTTGGGAGTCGGAGTTTGAATATTGCAGACACTTACTCAGAAAATTGGCAGAGGTTTTGAATTCATCATATGATGATCTTCTGTATCTTTTTGCAGATGAATTATACGATATATGTAAGAAGGGCAGCCTTGAGGATAAGCAGGTCATAATAGATGCAAGAAAAGAGAAAAGAGATTTTGCAGTTGCTTATTGGGATAAATGTATGAAGGATGCACTGGCAGGTGACGACGATTCCATAAAGGGAATCGGAGCATCCAACGGTCAGGTTAAGGGAAAGGTATGTGTTATAAAATCTCCTGCAGAATTCTATAAACTTGAGAAGAATGATATCTTGGTTTGTAAGTATACCGATCCGGAGTGGACTCCGCTTTTTGCACTTGCGGCAGGAGTGGTTGTTGATACGGGAGGAACTCTCTCTCACGCGGCAATAGTTGCAAGAGAATATAATATTCCGGCCGTACTTGCGACGGGGGATGCAACAGTAAAGCTGAAGGATGGCGATATGGTTATGGTTAATGCGACAGAAGGAAATGTGGTACTTCTCAAATAGTGTTTATTGTGTTATCATACTTGGTTAGATTAAACTAACTACGGGAGGATATGAAACATAATGAATAAAGAAATAAGTTTTGAAGACATCAAAGATTTTGAAGAAGACTTTAGTAAGGATAGAGCAAATACTCTTGCAATGAATGCTGCAACATCAAACGGCATTAATGCCGCATCCATGAGTCATGAGGCAAAGGCTGTAAACCAGTTTGGATTCTCTGTTGAAGTTGAAGCAGGAAAGGTATGCAACCAGAAACAGTCGGGACGATGCTGGATGTTTGCATCATACAATGTTATGAGACTTGGGATAATGAAGAAGCTTAATATAGAGAATATGGAGCTTAGTCAGAATTATCCTCTTTTTTATGATAAGCTTGAGAAGGCCAATCATTTCCTTGAGAATATGTTGGATGTTATAGATGAACCATTGGACAGCAGAGTTGTGAGTTTTCTTCTGACCGACCCAATGGGTGATGGTGGACAGTGGGATATGTTCAGAAGTCTTGTAGCAAAGTATGGTGTTGTACCAAAGGAAGTTATGCCTGAAACAATTGCATCAAGTGCGACAAGAGAACTGGATACATATCTTACAACAAAGCTTCGTGAGTTTGCGTCTCAGTTCAGAAAGAAGTATGCAGCCGGTGCATCTCTTGATGATCTCAGGGCTGACAAAAAAGAAATGATGAAGGTTATCTACCGCATGCTGGTTATCGCACTTGGAAAGCCACCTGTACGCTTTACATGGGAGACCAGAGATAAGGATAAGAAGTTTATCAAAGTGGCAGATATAACACCGCAGGACTTCTTTAAGGAATATGTTGGATGGAATCTGGATGATTATATAACAGTCATCAATGCACCTACGAAGGATAAGCCTTACGGAAAGACTTACACAGTGCAGTATCTTGGAAATGTAAGAGAAGGTGCATATCCGGTCAAGTATCTGAATCTTCCGATGGATGATCTAAGAGATCTGGCTATAAAGCAGCTGAAGGATGGAAAAGCTGTATGGTTCGGAAGTGATGTGGGACAGTTCTCTGATAGGAAGGGGGGATATCTTACATCAGATATTCTGAAAGTTGATGAACTCTTTAATACAGAATTTGGAATGACAAAAGAGGAGCGTCTTGACTATGGAGACAGCATGATGACCCATGCTATGGTTATAACCGGAGTAGATCTGGATGACGAAGATAAGCCGATCAGATGGAAGGTTGAAAACAGCTGGGGAGAAGATGTCGGAGAAAAAGGCTTCTATGTAATGGATGATAAGTGGTTTGGAGAGTACGCATTTCAGATTCTTTTAGAGAGAAAGTATCTGTCTGAAGAA
>JAILEL010000430.1 GCA_024687845.1 Eubacterium sp. | reverse complement strand
CTGCTTGTGCCATATCACTGCGTGATATGCAAGGATTGCATTGCAATCCTTGGTTCTGCTATGCAGAACGCATCCTCACTTCGTTCGGACCATCGATTACTATGTAATCGACGGCTAATTCACAGGTATCATGAGATAAGTAAACAAAAAGTGCCTGCAAGCAGTCATTTTTGTTTCTTATCTCATAAACCATGAATAGTAACATATAACATATGACATTTGTCACATCTCTCTTCTTACATTCTTCACTACCAGCCTGTCTATTCATCTGATAAAATCTGTTACAGTAGAAAACAAATCTGAGCTGAATTTCAGAAATCACATTTTAAAAAGGATGAGGAAATAAAATGAGTGAAACAGTTGTAAAAATCTCAAATCTTGTTAAACGCTACAAGGAGCTTATCGCTCTGGACAACTTTAATCTTGAGATCAAGCAAGGTGAGGTGTTCGGACTTCTCGGACCGAATGGTTCAGGTAAGACTACTACAATAAACTGCCTGCTGTCTCTTCTCACTTATGATAAAGGTGAGATTGAACTTTTCGGCGAGAAAATGGGACCAAATCGTAGTGACCTTAAATCAAGAATCGGTGTAGTCTGTCAGAATGTTGCTGTCTTCGATGAACTGACTGTTTATGAAAATATCGACTATTTCTGCGGCCTCTACATCAAAGATAAAAAAACAAAAAAGCAATATATCGAAGATGCCATAAGATTCGTAGATCTGGATGACTTCCGCAAATTCTATCCCCAGAAGCTGTCAGGTGGTCTTCTGAGACGTCTTAACATAGCATGTGGAATCGCACATAAGCCCGATCTCATCATATTGGATGAACCGACAGTTGCCGTAGATCCTCAATCAAGAAATAAGATACTCGAAGGAGTTATAGAACTTAACAAAAATGGTGCAACCATCATCTACACCTCTCATTACATGGAAGAGATTGAGCAGATCTGCTCTCGTATCCTCATAATGGATAAAGGAAAAGAGATTGCGTCAGGCACCAGTGAGGAGCTTAAGAGCAGTATCAAGAATACTGAAAATGTTATCGTAGATATTAAAAAGCTTCCTAATGAGCATGTAGATGCTATCAAAAATATTCATCATGTATATGATGTGCAGTATGCAGGTGACAAGCTCACAATCAAATGTAACGGCGGCCGTCATAATATCACCCATGTGATTGAATATCTGTCTGATAATAACCTGAATTACGACAGAATATATTCTGAACTGCCAACTCTCAACGATGTATTCCTTGAGATAACAGGCAAAGAGTTACGAGATAAAGAATAAAGGAGATATCAAAAATGTTTGGACAACTTTTCATAGCAAGATTAAAGATTGCTGTTCGTTCAAAAAAATATATGTTCTGGACTCTGTTTTTCCCGATAGCACTTGGTACGCTCTTCTACTTTGCTTTCAATTCCATATATGATTCAACCAAATCCAGACCTATACCTGTAGTTATAGAGGCTAGTGATAAAGCAGTAAATGAATATAAGGTAATGCAGGCTTTTTCCATGCTGGATAGAGACAAGCTGTCCGAAGACATGGTACAGTATAACACGCTAAAAGCCACAGCTGAGGCCATGGGGAATGAATTTAACGAAGAGCCTCCCATGTCTGAAGAGAAGCTTGACATACTCAATGATGTAGATAGCTTTGATGCCATGACTCAGGTACCACTTGATACATTTAATAAAGAATATCTGACTGATGACCCTGATAAACTAGATATGTCGGATCTTCCATTAGTTAAGGTTTTAAATGGTCTGGAATATGAAAATGGTACTAAAATGATCGAGCAGATTTCCTGCAGTGACCATGACGAGGCAGATAAGCTCCTTAGAGATGGAGATATTGCCGGAATAATTACAATAAATGGTCTTCGCGACATAAACCTTATGGTAAACGGTGAAGGTGTAAATCATAGTATTCTTTCAAGTATCATTAGCAGATATCTGCTTCAGGTTGATCTCACCATTGATAAAATAAACGAGAATCCCGAGGAAAGCGAAAGCATGGAGGAAGCTATAGATGCATCAACCCTTAATCTGGATTATATAGATGCCAAAAGTACCGGTGGTGAAAACAAAGATCCTTTTATAGCCTACTTCTATAATCTGATTGCAATGATATGTATCATGGGATCCATCGCATCTCTTAACAGCGTAGTAAATGCCCAGGCTAATCAGGAAGCAACTGGCATACGAATAGACAGTTCACCTGTTAATAAAGCATTATTAGAACTCGCCAATCTGGCAGCAGTAACCTTTATCCAGGTAATATTAATAATAATAACTCTTACTTACCTTCTATATGGACTGAAGCTAAATTTCGGTGGAGATATTGCACTTATCTATCTGACTGCTGTGCTGGCTTCTACAGTAGGAACCTCCCTTGGATTTTTCGTTGGTCATGTTGGAAAAATGAAGCTTGAAATCAAAGAAAGCATCCTTATGGCATTCATACTCGGAGGTGGATTTCTTTCAGGGCTCATGTATGGAGATATGAAAATTATTATTGAAGATAGCTGTCCTTTATTCAACCGAATCAATCCATCAGCAGTTATTTCAGATGCATTCCTCGCACTCAACCTGTATGGCCCTGGAATACAGTATTACAAATCTATCATGTATATACTTATCGTAGATATAGTAATGTTAACAGTCGGTGTAATTCTTTCAAGAAAAAAATCTTACAGGAGTTTATAAGTTATGCATATATATAAAATATTTTTTAAAGTAGTAAAACAACATAAAATCAGCATAATAATGTACACCTGCATCATTGTATTCATGCTGCTTGCCATGACTAACATGCAGACAAGTAATTCCAGTGGGAAAGTAACACTTAAGCAATATACTATTCTCCTTAAAGATGAAGATAATTCAGATATCTCAAGAAATCTGACAGCCTATCTCACGGAAAAGCACATAATAAAACACGGAGAATATACTGATGACCAGATAAAAAAATTCCTATATTACCAGAGAATAGACGTATATCTGGTTATCCCTAAAGGCTTTGGTGAATCCTTTGAAACTGCAAAAGCTTCTGGAAAACAGGCTGATATGGCTTCTCTGCTTCATTCTACCTATGACGAAGCAATGCCACGTGGAATCTTCGTAAATATACAGATAAACGAGTATCTGAATGCAGTAGCTGATTACATGAAGCTTGGCAGTTCTCTCGAAGAAGCATCCAAGAAGGCTGTGACATCACTTGACATAACACGTTTCACTTCCATGCAGATGCAGGAAGAAAATAAAAGTGCTTCGATATATACTGCATTTACTTTTCTTCCATATGGAATACTCTCAATCATTTTCTCAAGTGTTATGTCAGTAATCTTAAGCTTTAATGAAAAAGAAAAGAAAAACAGAACTATTGTTTCTTCTCTTCGAATGACAAAAAGAAATATATCTCTTATCCTGGGAACTCTTACTGTAGCAACTGTTGTAACCACTATTCTCATAGTCATTACTACGCTGACAAATGATTTAACCTATGCTTTTACATCTGAGTGGTGGCTTTCTGCACTTAATGCACTTGTATATACTATATCAATAACTATGCTTCTTTCCATGATCACCAGTCTTCCACTGGGCATTGATAAAAAGGGAACAGCAAATACATCTGCTTTTGTTACAAATATCATCGGTCTCTCATTCGCATTCCTGGGTGGTACATTTGTAGATCTTACAATACTCGGCGAGAAGAGTGCCACGATAGGCCGCTTCATTCCAAACTACTGGTATTCAACTGCAACACATAAGATATGGTATGAGTCAGCTGCCTTTTCAGACCTTCTCAGTTGTTTCGGTTTCCAGCTTCTTTTCGGTCTGGTTTGCCTGTCGATAGGTCTGGTATTCACGAAGTTTTTCGGGGATAAAGTACATAACTAGAAATTGCTATTCTCAGCTAACTCAGAAAACTATTTTGCCACTTTACTGGTATATCAATAAATGATAAACTGATTCTATGAGCAGATTAATCGATAAAATCTTAATACACTGCCTTTCAATATTTGCCATGTGTTATCTAATACATGGCAATACTTTTGTTGTGAT
>JAILEL010000143.1 GCA_024687845.1 Eubacterium sp. | reverse complement strand
TCATCTGCTATATATATTCCTATAGCTTCTGACTCAATCCCCTTATCCTCCAGATATTTATCTATCTTATTTTTATAAAGAGGTAAAAAAGGGTACTTAAGAAGCATACTTCCAAAGATAACAACAATTCCGATAAGATAAGGGAATTGAGTCAGAATATAGAAAGCTGCAACGGTACATATTCCCATCAGCAGACTCTGAATAAGATATACGAAGAAGAAGCCGACCGAATTCTTTAAGGTTTTTATACAGTCTTCATTGAATACAGCCTTTAAAACAAAATACCAATCAGATATAGCAATTACACTCACAAGCAGCACTATAGATATACCATAGAGAAAGCTTCTGTATTCTATGTCTGTTTTTGTAAGCAAAAAAAGATCCGTCAGAAGAACAGCATAAAATATAAAAATGATGCCCCATCCTTTTATGCTGTCTTTAAAGTCATTTTTCAGTATATATCTAAAATATCTGAAAAAAGCTATGCTGACCGGACCTTCATGATCATTCATCATTTCAAGCATAATCCTATATGCCGCCATGAAGGCTGCCCCTGCCGTAATAATCGGCAGGGAGCATATAAATGTAAGTATACCAAGAAGGATCAAATCAAAAACTTTGGACATTGTTCTGTTAAATATATTGTCGTTATATAACAGTTTTCCCATAATTTTCACCTTTTAAGATTTTACTGCTCCTGAGGTAAGTCCACTGTATATCTTCTTCTGACAAGTAATAAATACTATAAGCGCCGGTATAATGGATATAATGACTCCAGCACATATAAGATTGTATTTGCTTCCCAGCGGACCTACGAATGTATAAAGTGAAGTTGCTACTGTAGGATAATTCTTCTTATCCTGAAGATACAGATTAGCTGCATAATACTCATTGTATGTCGCAACACCTTTAAGAATACAGCTTGTAACTATTGCAGGTTTAAGAAGTGGGAATAATAGTCTGTAGAATATAGTAAAATAATTTGCCCCATCAATTATTCCTGATTCATCAATATCTCTCGGTATGTTCTCAAAGAACTGTATGTAAATATAGATTGATATAATATCTGTTCCACACATCATAATGATGTATCCAGGGAGCGAATTGATCAAATGAAGCTTAAACATTATTTCATATACCGCAACCTGCATCGCAACTCCCGGAAGGAGTGATGCAAAAAGGAACAGATTTCTGATAAGTTTATTACCTACAAATTGGAATCTGTCCAGGACATATGCCAACTGAGTTCCTATTATTGTAGATATAAAAAGTACAGATAACAGGATAATTATTGAACATACAAAGCCCTTACCCATGTTTGCCCTGCTGAATGCATCCGTAAAATTATTAAAATACAACCAGCTTTTTGGCAATGTCATAACATTTGTATTGTTATATTCTTCCTCTGTTTTAAATGCGGTAACAACACAGGATACGATCGGAAGTACTGCAACGAAAGAGAAGAATACAAGTGCTATGTACTTAAAGACAAGTACCACCTTTTCTTTTTGTTTTACATTCATTTTTATATACCTCCTCCGATCGCTTTCTTCCCTTTTGTCACTTCATCTGAAGGCATAATCTTGTTAAAGAAAACATTTTGAAGAATAGTAACCGTAAATATGATCAGGAGAAGAACCACTGCCATTGCAGAAGCAAGTCCAACTTTCATCTGAGTATGAGCTATCTCATGCATAATTACAAAATATGTTCCTGTACCGTTAGCACCATCAGTTATTACATATGGTGGTTCAAAAGCACTAAGTGATCCCGAAATCGACATGATAACATTCAGAACAAATATTGTCTTGATACTTGGCAGAATGATATATCTGAATCTCTGAAATTCCGTTGCTCCATCAAGCAGTGCTGCCTCATACATTTCCGAATCAATCGACATGATCGCGCCGATGAAAAGTACCATATTCTGCCCGAAATATCGCCAGATTGAGGTTCCAACAAGAGACCAGTTATTGATTCTCTGATCCTTCAGCCAGAATGGAAGATTTTCAAGTTTAAAACCTATCGTTGTCAGGACTGTATCTAAAACAAATCCATGAGTATAGAAAAACTTAAATATAAATCCTACGGCGATACCACTTATAAGGAATGGGAAAAACATAAGTCCTCTGAACAGATTTCGTCCCTTAATCTTAAAGGATAATATATTTGCCAGAAATAGCGCCAGTGACAGCTGCACCACTGATCCTGCCATATAGTACAGACTCAGTCTGAGAGCACTGAAGCAGTCTTTTCTCTTGAACACCTTAATGTAATTATCAAGTCCCACAAAGCCTTTGTTTCTCGTATAACTCATATCAAAGAAACTGAATGAGACCATCTTCCCAAATGGTATATAAGTGAAAATTAAAAGTAATATCAGCGGTACAATCATAAATGTGAATATGACAATAAGCTTATTCGCTTTTCTTGAAGAAAAA
>JAILEL010000113.1 GCA_024687845.1 Eubacterium sp. | reverse complement strand
TATATGAAACTCCCGGAAGGGGCACGCATAGAGATGATAGATGGTACATTTTATGATATGGCAGCTCCGACTACAATTCATCAGGATATTTCAGGAATAATATATTTCAAGTTCCAGGAATATATTATGAAGAACAGGGGAAATTGCAAAACTTATATAGCACCTACAGATGTTCAGCTGGATCGAGACGAAAAAACTGTTGTTCAACCAGATATATTTGTTGTATGTAATAGAGACCAGATTACAAAAGAGAGGGTATTGGGGGCGCCAGACCTTGTAGTAGAGGTTCTATCTCCAAGTAATTTCTTAATGGATCTGGTTATTAAGTTTAAAAAGTACAAAAATGCAGGTGTCAGAGAATACTGGGTGATAGTTCCTGAGGAGAAGCAGGTAATCGTTTATAGATTTGATATTTGTGATGATCCGGAAATATATACTTTCGATGATAAGGTTCCTGTGGGAATATGGGATGGAAAATGCGAGATAGATTTTAAAGAAGTATATGAACAGATTTCATTTTTATATTAAATAAACCGGAGTCCTCTGATTATTCAGAAGTCTCCGGTCTGACGGTCACATATTTAATTAATGAAATGATATTACTTTGTCATAGTCATAACCTCGGTCAGGGGTGAATTCACGCTGACTGAGTTCGAAATATATAATGGCATTCTTATTAACAGTAATTGAGATTTTGGCATTTCCATTTTCTGATTCAATAGTAGCACTTTTTACAAGTGGAAAGGCGCTGCTTCTGATTAGATCAATCTGGTCTTTGGTAGGATTTGATGGTTCTCCAAGATCATGCCAGAGCTTCAATGGGTTACAGGATTCTTCATCAACAGTTTTAGTGATGAGGGCATATTCTTTGGAAGAATCCTCTGAGGAAACAGCTGGGAATGTCAGCTCTTGTTCGAAGGAATCTTCATCTATATTCCAGAGTATGCCTGCATATCCTTTGTCTGTTTTTACAATTACTGAATTTTTATCTCTGTGGATACATTCACTACCTGCATTTTTCAGCTGTTTATAGAAAGAGAATGTCCAGAAGGTTGGCTTAGGTATATTTCCAGCAGCTACCATTCCGAATCCTCCGTGGAAGAGTGAGAATGGTACTCCTTGTTCTTCGAAAACATCTCCAAAGGTCCAGTAGGAATAAGCCTCGTTAACATCTCCAAGACGGGACAACTGTTCTGCAAGATATGCTGCATTAAGGTTAGTATCGTGAATAACACCCTTTGGAGTATATGAGGTACTGAATTCCGTTAAATGTATCGGCATGCCTTTATATTCATCAAATGAATCAACTATATCTCTTGTTGACTTAAGATTATCGAATCTCATTTCAGAATCTTCAAGTTTAGAATAATCATAGTGACCGATTGTTTCTGGGAATTCTACAGTGTAATGATGTCTTGTTACATTGTCAGGCTTGATATTATTTTCCTTACAGAATGTAAGAAAAGCCTGAATCCATTCGGCGTCCTTCACTCCACAGATAGCAGGACCGCCTACCTTAAAACGCTTATCATAGGCTTTTATTGCGATAAATGTTTCTTTGAATAGCCTAAAATATTCATCCATATCTGCCTTATACCAGAAACCTGGAAGGTTAGGTTCATTCCATACTTCAATAGGCCACTCAAGTACTTCTTCGCCATATCTTACACGAAGATGCTTTAGGAGAGCGATAACCATGTCAGTCCAGAGTTTATAATCCTTCGGTGGAGTTGTATTTCCCTTCCAATAAAATATTGTCTGAGTTCCACTTGCAAGCTTATAAGGCATAAATCCGAGCTCAAGATAAGGTCGAATATTCAGTTCGAGGAACTTATCAAAGATTCTGTCTATATAGGTATAATTATATTCAACTTTAGTTTCGTCGTTCTCTGTATACTCGTGATAGATGGCTACGTCATCTGAGAAAAGACCATGACCGCGGATGAATTTGAAGCCTATTTCGTCTTGAACAAACTTAAGCTCATCTAGATATTCTTGTGTGAGAGCCAGTCCGAGACGGCCAGTTCCAACACAGAAATCTACATTATTATTGAAACTTATCCTATTTGAAGGATCTACATTTACTTTCTTAATCATGTTACTTTCAACCTCCCTCTGATTAATGAAACATAGATTCCTGAACATTGTATCAAAAGATGGTTGGGAATGATAGACTATTAGTAACTTTTTTATTTAACGAAGGATATAAAAAGTCGAGGAAATTATTGACATGTTCACTCTAAAATGGTATTATAGTCTAGCGTTCTGATGACGCAACTGAATTAGAATCGGTTTATGCCGTATTTCGGTACTAAACTTGGTAGAGAGTCAGAATCAAGCTTATTGAATCTGACAAACATTCAGCTTGGAGATGTACTCAAGCGGCTGAAGAGGTGCCCCTGCTAAGGGTATAGGTCGTTAACGCGGCGCGAGGGTTCAAATCCCTCCATCTCCGATAAATGTTGTAGTGTTAAAGCACTGCGGCGAAAATAGTATGTATTCCTCGATAGCTCAATGGTAGAGCACTGCGGCGCGTTCCCTGGACTCGAAGTTGGAAGTTGATGGAATATTAAATAGTATGTATTCCTCGATAGCTCAATGGTAGAGCACTCGGCTGTTAACCGAGGGGTTGTTGGTTCGAGCCCAACTCGGGGAGTTTTTTTTATGTCAAAATGATTGATTATATGTTTATAAAATAGGATCAGCACTCGGCTTGGCGCCTTGGTTGCAAGCAACCAAGCAATCCTGCACCTAAGTGCAGTCTTGATTCTGCTACGCAGAATGCGTGCGACTACGTCGCATTTCAAGGTTCCGTCAG
>JAILEL010000089.1 GCA_024687845.1 Eubacterium sp. | reverse complement strand
AATAAAGAAACTTTTAAAGGCGCTCATGAAGTATTCAAATATCTGGGAAAATACACCCATCGTATAGCTATAAGCAATCGGAGAATAGAATCTGTTGACGATGATAATGTAACCTTTATGGCAAAGGATTATAAAGACGATTCCATTTATCTTTTCTGTGGCAAGCGGTGTGATCGCATCAAAGTATTACTCCTTGAGCCGGATGGGTATGTTCTGTTGTATAAAAGACTCAATGTCGAGCAGGGCAGATACCGTTGGCCAAGGAACCGTTCTGAGGTACAGCCCATCACCTGGCAGCAATCCGACTGGCTGATGTCGAGTCTTGAAATAGAGCAGCCAAAGGCTATCAAAATATCAGAAAAGCCTTGATTTTGGTGTGCTACCCGTCAAGTAGACATTTTAAATAACTAAAATTACGTATTCCGGCACATTATGTGCCGGATATATTTTATGCGGCTTCTATCATTTTCATCTCATGATACTCCATAGGAGTTAGAACTCCTAATTTCCGCTGTATTCTTTTATTTGTATAATAATCTATATATTCCTCTATGGCTGATATCAGTTCTTCTTTTGTTTTATACCTTCTTCCGTAATACATTTCCATTTTCATTATTCCCCAGAATCCTTCCATAGGGCCGTTATCTATACATCTTGCAACTCGTGACATGCTTTGTGTCATTCCCCACATCTAATATTTTCTGTCTGAATGGTTTTGATGTATACTGGTATCCTCTGTCACTATGGAACAGTGGAGTTGCCCTTGGATTTGCTTTCACAGCCTTGTCAAAGGTATCAAATACAAGAGGGTTATCATTTCTATCACTATATACATATGCTACTGGTCTTTTATCGCATAAGTCAAGAATTACACTAAGATATATTTTCCCTCTCTTTTCATCATCACCAGTTCCATATTTGAATTCGGATACATCAGTGACCCATTTTTCATTTATGGAATCTGATTTGAATTCTCTGTTTAGTATATTTTCTGCTATATAGGCTGGATCAGAAGCTGGCTTGGTGCAACAATTATATCTATGTTTTATATATGATTGTATCTTCTTTTTTCTGCAAATACGAAGTACACGCTTATCATTAACATCTATTTGATGATCATGAGCTAATGTATCTCTAATTCTACGATAGCCCATATCAGGATGCTCGTCATGAATCTCTTCGATAGTAGATGCAATTTTTTCATTTAAGGGAACCGAGGTTATAATCTTGGACAAGGGTACTCTGATGAAATGATAGCTAAGAGAATTGCCAGAAGACTGCAAGTGCTTGAAGAGAGAGAAGCTCTAAGGCAGGAACGATCAGAGAAAAGAAAAGCCGAAAAGGCTGCTATGACAAAAGCCGATAAAGCAATCGACCGCACAAAGCTCAAGATAAGTCATATGACTACTGCATCTGGTTCAGAACTCTCCTCTTCCAACATTAATCTTCAGAAGTGGAGAAATCTCCAGGATGCCCGACTTGCTGAACAGCTCAAATCAGATCTTAGAGCAAAATACGGAATTGACTATACTCAGATAAAGGCAAAAATCAAATCACTTGAAGCTGAGAATAATAGAAAATCTGCTGATATAACAAGCAATAAAACCGGTATTACAAATATGAGAACATTTATAGAAAACTGTCAGATCTATATGAGCACTTACAAGTATAGTCAGAACTATGAGATGTCCAAAGACCAGGAACGATATTACCGGGAACACGACTCAGCTCTCAACTCCTATGCTCATGCAGTTGAAATGTTGAACAGAACAAAACTCGATAAAACTATTCTGTAAGATAAAGAGAAAGGAAAGAATTTCATAAAAGATATGCAAGAAAAACTGGAAAACCTTGAGGAAATCAATTCCATCCATGAGCAGGATATCAAGAATAACCAGAAAGAAATAAATGAGCTTAGACAGATTCAGAAAGAGCTGGATATCTACCATAATAGGAATAATGACACATTATCATAACCAATTTCTTTTACTGCATAAACACTATAAAAATGCAAATTATACATGTGCTAGCACAGCATTTGCATGGCTCAAAGAACGCGCAAAAAAGCGCCTACAAGTATTTCTACTCATAGACGCCGTAACGCTGTTTCAAATTATTTAGCTATTTTTCTATTAAACTTACCTCATAAATATGTTGACACGCTCTTTCCAAATCATTCAAATCGTCAGCAGCACGAGTAAAGTCAAAACCTTCGGTACGCTTAATGCGTATACTTTCTGGTCCTCATTAGCTATGATAATATACCCAGAATCAGAAATGCGCCTCCGATAAGTATAACAGGTATCAATAACAGGCATACTCCGATAGCAGCTGCTCCAAAAGATTTTTTACCCTTTATCTTACAGATAATGCCATATATAATGAGTAACATACCCGGAATAATGGCCACCCACGGAATATCGGCTTGTATCTGCAGTTTATCAGCATCCCAATTAATTCCGAGCAGGATTTCCAAAATCGATATTACTATAGTTGTTGCCGCAAAGGTGTAGATAATTATTCTGTGTCTATCCTCAATATCTGTTTTGGCAATCTGAATAACATTATCTACCGTTTCCTCCGCAACCGTGTTCGCATTTGTTATTTCTGACTTCATAAGTTCTGTAATGGATACCTCTAAGGCATCAGCTAAAACTTCTATTGTATTTATGTCCGGGAAGCCTAAACCTCTTTCCCATTTACTGACCGCCTTATCTGTCACCTGGATTTTTGCAGCTAAATCTTTCTGAGTCATATTAAGATTTTTTCTTCTATCAGCTACAAAGCGACCGAATTTTTCTGCATCCATTTTCTTCACCTCCTTCAATCGCCATCCTATGACCATTCAATAGAAAAAACAACCGACACATCGTTTACCTACCCAAAACCGCCATTTTACAGGCATTCTACGATTCGTTTACAAGAACGAACTGTACTTACTTCGGAATTTATTATGCATTTTAACTGGAATAGAACTTTCTCAAGCCCTTCCGAAATAAATTATACTATTACTTCATAAAACATCATTATTATATCATCTATTCACATCGCATTAAATGACAAATGCAGTGCTATAAGTCTATCCTGGACATTGGTACCTGCTCCCATCTTCTGAGTTGAACCAAGCAAAAAGCGAACCTGTCCGCTTCTTACTTTAGCAAACAAATCCGCTTTCCATCTGACCAGCTTTTACTCTTTGGGAAATCTTCTTACTTTCATTTTGGGCCAGCGTAGCCATGATAGAAAGCCTTAGCTCTCCATCCTCAGCATTCATTGTCCAGATATTATCTTCTGTGAACCACACCTCCACACCATATGTTTTGAGGGTTCTGGTCTGCTGCAGTGTATCCACTGTGTTTCTTGCAAACCTGGATACCTCTCTGGTAACAATTAGATCAAACTTCTTTTCTTTTGCATCCTTGAGCATTCGCATAAAAGACTCACGCTTATGAATAGATGTACCGGTAATACCTTCATCAATATATCTATCAACTAACGTCCAGTCCGCATGCCTGCTCAAAATATCATCATAGTACTGCACCTGATTTTCCAATGCAGATATCTGCGCCTCATGCTCTGTAGAAACACGGGCGTAGATGGCAACTTTTCTCGCCATATCGCACCTCGCATTCCTCAATCAAGCTGTAC
>JAILEL010000072.1 GCA_024687845.1 Eubacterium sp. | reverse complement strand
GGTGCCGCACTTGGAACGCTTATAGCAAGAATATTCGAGTGTGTTTTGATTCTGGGCTATCTCATGATCTATGACAAAAAGATTGGATTTAAACCAAAGGATATATTGATGAAGACTAGGTCTCTTCTGAGGGAATATATCCGTATAAGTATTCCGGTTTTAATAAGCGATGGAATCCTTGCGATAGGAACGAATTCGGTAGCAATGGTAATCGGACATTTAGGATCTACATTTGTTGCAGCAAATGCAATCACAAGTGTTACTCAGCAGCTTAGTACTGTAGTAATATCTGGTGTGAGTCAGGCGGGAGCAATAGTGACTGGAATTACCCTCGGAGAGGGTGACAAAAATAAGACTATGAAGCAGGGATATCAGTTCTTCAGACTGGGACTATTTCTTGGAACACTTTCTGCCATATTTATATTTCTCTCCAGTGGTCCGATTATAAGCTTCTATGGAAATGTAAGTCCGGAGACGGCAGAAACAGCTCAGCAGCTTATGAATGCAATTAGTCTGATCATAGTCTTCCAGGGAACTAACAGCATTATGACCAAGGGAGTTATCAGGGGCGGTGGTGATACCACAGTTTTGATGCTTGCAGATAATATATTTCTCTGGGTGCTTGCAATTCCTCTTGGAATACTTGCGGGCTTCTATCTAAAGCTGCCAGCATTCTGGATATATATATGTCTTAAATCAGATCAGATAGTGAAAACCTTCTGGGCATTTCTAAGGCTTAGGAGCGGTAAATGGATTAAGAAGATTCACACATAACCATATATGCCTCGTACCGAGACTTCTCCGGAAGTTATCGGTATGAGGTTTTTATTTTTATCTTCAACTATCAGTGCGCCGGTTTTATCAATTCCATGACAGAGGTAGCGACCTTCCGGCAGGCTTGTATTAGCACTGGAAAGAATGACTTCACGCTCCTTGTTGATCAGCATGTTATTATATTCATCAAGAAGGAATTCCAGATTTTCACATTTTTCATATTCTATAATGCATCTGGATATATTTGTAAGTATATAGCAGATAAGCTCTTCTCTGGACCATTTAGAACCGGATTCTATTAGCAGGGAAGTTGCTACATCACTGATTTCGGGACTGAAGTGGTCAGTATTAACGTTTATTCCTATTCCTGAGATTATGTAGTTTTCATTTTCGGGACCAGTGGAGCTGACAAGCTCCGTAAGTATGCCGCATATTTTCTTAGAATTAATGACTATATCATTAGGCCATTTGATCTTAATATCGAGATTATGAATTGAATGCATGATCGTATAGGAGTTAATTGCTTTGGCAATAGAATATGCGGACAGCAGCGTAACAGCGGGAATCAGCTCGGGCTTCAGATTAGATTTGAATAGATATGACATCCATATCCCGGTATTGGGAGGCGAATCCCAGACTCTTCCGCGGCGACCACGACCTGCTGTCTGGATTTCGGATATAAACAGAGCAGGGATATCTCCCTGCTTATTTCTGCTGTATTCTTTTGCAATATCATTTGTTGAGCTTACTTCGTCATATATCTTGATGTCTGAAACAATTTTAGATGTAATAAGTGATTCGAGCTTCTGTCTATTCATAGGTTTAATGCCATCTCTTTTCTTATTGTTTTATATTCTTATTCCCTCAGTTTTTATTCTTTTACTTCTTTGTTTTTGTCTTCTAGTTCCTTCTTTTCAGCCTGCTCTTTTTTACTCTCGGCGATTAATGCTTCAAGGTTTTCTGAGAGAATAGTTCTGGTTGTTACTCTCTCATTAAGAAATGCATATATTTTGTCAGCAACTTCCTTCTTATAAGAAAAAGGAAGAATATACTGCTTTTTACCAACATAAATCTGAATGATGCTATAAAGAAATTCATTTTCCGGGATAATCTGATTCAGATCGGTAATCTGTTCATAGGTATAGGTCTTGTCTCCATATTTAGTATGAACCACAAATTCCTTCTCTTGGAATTCATAATCTATATCATAAGCAGAGCCACGGAAGGAATTGATAAAAATATAAGCACCATAAAGCGCAAATGCGAAAGCAATAAAGGTAGCAATTTTATGAGTTTGACCATATCCCATAGCAAAAAGAACAACCTGGGAACCACAAAGTACAAAAATTGAAATTCCTACAAACCTGTAAGTAAATCTCGTGCGTCTGCTTTTTTTAACATGATAATTCATCAGTAGGCAGATTCCTTTCTGAAAGATAAGTAACTATTCTGAGTTAACCATGAATAGTATTCATTATAACGAAATGTCACTATATTTACAAATATATTTTCTTGTTCCATCTATTCTTAAATAGTATAATTATGCTTGTATGCCATCTCTTATTCTATAAAGAATAAAGATGCTTAGATAGTAGCCGGAGAAAGTATTGGGAAAGGTGGTATTTATGGGGAAATTAAAGAAATATGTAGCATTTTTGAAAGCTATATTGCTGGTGTTAGCATTTTTCATCCAGAGCTTTGGTGCTTATGAAGTTGAGGCGGCTGGAAAATATAATAAAAGAAAGCTGTATAAGGCTTATTACAATGCATTAACAGAAAGTGTAAAAAAATCAAAGAAAAAAATAGTACAGTATCAGGAAAGCTGTCTAAAGGATATAAACCGTGATGGTATCCCGGAAATGATATGCAGATACATAAATACTGAAAAAAAGTCAGTATTTGTCTCCAATCAAAAAGTAAATCCTGGGGAAATATGTTATACGATATTTTATTATAATAAAAAGAATAATCGTGTTAATTCCTTTGGATTTAAAGTGCAGGATGAAAATGAATATAGAAAGGCTGGATGGAAACGTGATGCTGAGTATAATCCGAAGACCAAAGAGATAATACGCACTATTCTTAAAAAGGATTCAGATGGTATGTACAGAAAGCATGTTACGATATATAGATTTAACAAGAAATTAAATAAGCATACCTATGTGCATTCATTTGTCGAAAAAAAAGACAATTGTTGTTATGATAATAGGATATTACCGGTCAGCATAGGACTTGGACTTATTATGTCGAATTATCAGACAAAGGATTCGGTGAAGTTTTCAAAGCTTCAGTACCAAAGACAGGATTCTTTTCTTAGAAAGCTTAAAAATGTGAAATAAAGGTTAGGGGGGATAGCATTGGTAGAAGTAAGTAAAAATTCAATAACTATATATAATGAAGATGAAATACTAAAGATTGAAGCCTGGGGGCGTGGGCTCAGGGTAAGAGCGACTGTTCTAAGTAAGCTGCCGGAAGAAAACTGGGCACTTGATGTTCCAGTTGATGAATATGAATGTATGACGGGGGATAACTTCATTGAATGTGAGGGTATCAGATGCGACATAACAGATGAGGGCAGACTACGCTTTTCCTATAAGCAAAAATCTATCCTTGAAGAAAAGTTTTATCCATGGGCTCTTCATAAGAAGGCAAGATATGTAAAGATGAATTCGTTGGCAGATAGTTTCAAAACGATACTAACTTTTGAGCCACAAGATGAGATTCTTCATGGCATGGGGCAGTATAGAGATTCTGAATATGATCTTAAAGGAATGACTCTTGAACTTGCGCCACGCAATTCACAGATTTCAGTTCCATTTGTTCTGTCATCCGCAGGCTACGGATTCCTGTGGAACAATCCGGCTATAGGTTCTGTGACCTTTGGAAAGAATGTAACTGAATGGAAAGCTGAATCTACAAAGTGTATTGATTACTGGATAACTGCAGCTGATACTCCGGCTGAAATAATATCAAACTATTCTGAAGTAACGGGACATGCTTCGCCAATATCAGATGACCTTCTGGGACTGTGGCAGTGTAAGCTCCGCTATAGAACTCAGGATGAGCTTCTTGAGGTTGCTCGTGAATATAAGAGACGCGGAATAAAGCTGGACGTTATCGTAATTGATTTCTTCCATTGGGATTATCAGGGAGACTGGTCCTTCGATCCTGAGTATTGGCCAGATCCACAGGCTATGGTTGATGAGCTTGCCCAGATGGGAACAAAGGTCATGGTATCAGTTTGGCCGACTGTAGATTCCAGGTCAAAGAATTATAAAGACTTAAAAGAAAATGGATTCCTGATAAGAACAGATCGAGGAATTAATGCAACGATGGACTTTTTTGGAAAGATGCATTTCTTTGATTCCACGAATCCTAAGGCAAGAGAATTCGGGTACAAGATTCTAAAGGAAAACTATGGACAGTATGGTATTGATATGTACTGGCTGGATGAGGCTGAACCTGAATATTCAGTTACTGACTATGACCACTATCGTCAATATATAGGACCAGTGGTTGAAACAGGTAATTTCTATTCCAGAATGCATGCGAGAATGCTTTACGATGGACAGACCAAAGATGGAAAGGAAGCACCGCTTAATCTTCTTAGATGCGCATGGGTTGGAAGCCCGCGCTACGGAGCGCTTGTATGGAGTGGAGATGTTCAGAGCACCTTCACTGAGATGAAGCATCAGCTGATAAATGGAATTAATATGGGAATCGCAGGAATCCCCTGGTGGATATCTGATACAGGAGGATTCTATGATGGTTTCGTAGATAATGATGAATTTAGAGAACTGCTTGTGAGATGGTATCAGTGGGCCTGCTTTACACCGATTCTCAGAATGCATGGAGACAGACTTCCTCATGTCCCTGAGCTGGTGACCGATAAAGACCACGGTGGAGGCTTCTGCTTCTGCGGTGCCCCAAATGAACTCTGGAGCTATGGTGAAGAAGTATATGAGATATTAAAAAAGTATCTCGATATAAGAGAAAGCATGAAGGAATACATTTCCAAAGCAATGAAGGAAACGATGGAGACAGGGCTTCCTCTTATCAGAGCACTGTTTTTCGAATATCCGGATGATGAGAACTGCTGGAAGATACAGGATGAATATATGTTCGGTTCGAAGTATCTTGTAGCTCCCGTAACAGCCTATAAGGCACGTACCAGAAATGTTTACCTGCCACATGGAGAGTGGAAAAGCTGTGATTCAGGCAGGATAATAACAAGCTCAGGTGAATATATAGAAGTAGATGCACCTCTTGACTATATGCCAGTTTTTGAGAGATTCTAAGAATAAATCCCAGTATTTGATTGATTTAATGTCAAAAACGTTACTATTCACGGTTTATGAGATATAATTGAAAAACAACTGCTTGCAGTTTGTTTTTCATATTATATCTCATAATACCTGCGAAGCAGGAACTCAAAAAACACGATTCAGTGCTGCGTGAGCAGCAATAGAACATCGCATATAAGCTTTATGCGATGTGGACTTAAGAGTGTTTTTTGAGTTAACCGTGAATAGTAACTCAAATACTGGG
This sequence comes from Eubacterium sp., assembly GCA_024687845.1. The sequence goes on along the minus strand of JAILEL010000072.1, from coordinate 520 downwards.
ATTTGCTAGTTTATTGAAGAAGAATTATTGACATTTGGTGAGAATATATGTAAAGTTAACGTCAAGGGTTATGGGAAGGGGGCGTATGTTATGTTGAATAGAGCAGATTCAGTTCAGATTGATTCATCTCAGTATAACTATGTCTTTTTGCGTATTCCAAAAAAAATTTTAATGCCATATAACCATCAGATATAGGATATTATATCTGGTGGTTTTTTGTTGCATTAAGAAAGAAAAAAGAGAGGGTGGTAAAATGAGAAAGAAAGGAAGTATGAAGTCGCGTTTTATCTCCATTGTGATGGCCGCAGCGCTTGTGGTAACAGGATCTATGTCAAGTGGGCTGTCAATGAAAGTAAACGCAGCTGGAACCGCAGGTTCCGGAAATGCTTTGAAGGCTATCGGAATTAATTCCGATGTGGCTCCAGATGGATTTGATGAGAATGATACAGAATCTAATCCTTATGGTAAGAAAACTTTAGTAGGTACAGTGTCTGATGAGGTTTATGTCGCACAAGTAGGT
>JAILEL010000038.1 GCA_024687845.1 Eubacterium sp. | reverse complement strand
AGAATATATGCATATATTTCAATGTGTGGTCTTCTATGGAGCAACTGGTGCGAATATAAGAGAGGTCTCGGAGTTGATTTCGGAGAATATTCACTGAGACAATACAGATTCGCTAAGGATTACTACAAGCTGTTTATGGATAGAAAAAATAAAACCTTAGAGTAGGTTAAAAGGAGAGATAGTAATTTTATATGAGTAGAGTTAAAAGAGCCATAATTATGGCTGCCGGTAAGGGAGAAAGACTTAATCCGGTGACATTGGATACTCCAAAGCCTCTGGTCAAAGTAAATGGCGTAAGAATGATAGATACCATAATTGATGGTCTTCATGCAAATGGAATCAATGAGATTCACATTGTGACTGGATATATGATGGAAAGATTCAGTGAACTTAAGGAAAAATATCCTGATATCGATATCATTTCCAACCAGTTTTATACCGAATATAACAATATCTCATCACTATATGTGGCAAGACAATATCTTGAGGACTGTATGATAATGGATGGCGATCTGGTTATAAGTAATAATGATATTCTGAAACCGGATTTTGAAAGCTCAGGGTATGATGCTATATGGACTGAAGAACATACAGATGAATGGCTTCTGCAGGTGGATGAAAAAGGCTTTGTTACATCCTGTAGCAGAACCGGAGGAGAGAAAGGCTGGATACTGTTCAGTATTTCAAGATGGAATGCCGCGGATGGACACAGATTAAAAAAATATCTGGAATATGAATTTGATCTGGCAATGAATCGCCATCTTTATTGGGATGATGTTGCATTGTTCCAGCATCCGGAAGCGTTCAGATTGTCAGTAACACCTATGAACAAAGGTGATGTGATAGAGATAGATAGCTACGAAGAGCTCGTAGCCGCAGATCCATCATATGAGGGATATAAATCACATATCGCTTAGTAGGTTACTATTCAAAACCAGAATAGTTACGATATTTTATGCAAGGGAAGGAAAAATCATGAGCAAGAACAAAGGTAACAAATCAACAAAAGAAGCTGCATCTGAAGCTTCTAAGACAGTAAAGGGCAGAAAGATTGACCCATCTACAACAATCGTACCACTTCTTATACTAGTAGTACTGTGTGCATTCTTTGTAGCAAATCCGGAAGGCTCCACAAATACACTTTCAGTAATCAGAGGCTTTCTTGGAACAGAACTTGGCCTTTATTATCTGATAGTAGCATTAGGTATTTTCCTGGTATCACTTTATATTTCATTTTCAGATATTGGAAAAGTCAGACTTGGTGGTAAAACAGAAAAGCCAAAATACGGTTTCTTCTCCTGGGGAGCAATGGTGTTCTGCTGTGGACTTGCTGCAGATATTCTTTTCTATTCCTTCTGTGAATGGATTTATTATGCTGAAGAACCAAGAGTTCAGGAGCTTGGAAGTATTCAGGATTGGGCAAATGCAATCCCTCTTTATCACTGGGGTCCAATTGTATGGTCATTTTACGCAGTCCTCGCAGCCTGCTTCGGTTTTATGATTCATGTAAGAGGAAGTAAAAAACAGAAATATAGTGAAGCTTGTCGTCCTATTCTTGGAAAGCATACTGATGGAATTCCAGGAAAAATCATCGATGTTCTTGCAGTTATCGCTCTTATTGCCGGAACTGCAACAACCTTCAGTGTCGCTACACCACTTCTCGGAAGTGCACTTACAACACTTTTTGGAATCGAATATTCAAAATGGGTAACTATAGTAATTCTTCTTATAACATGTGGAACATATACAACCTCAGTTATGATAGGTATGAAGGGTGTAAATAATCTTTCAAAGATATGTATGATTCTTTTCGGAACATTACTTATTTATGTTCTTGTTGTAAGTGGAAAAGCAGTATATATACTTGAAAATGGTTTCTATTCACTTGGACTTGTTGTACAGAACTTCCCAGTTCTCAGCACATACACAGATCCACTTAGAGAGAATGGTTTCCCTCAGAACTGGACAATGTACTACTGGGCTTACTGGCTTGTATGGTGCGTGGCTGCTCCATTTTTCATGGGTAACATTTCAAGAGGACGTACAGTTAAGCAGGTTATCCTTGGTACATATGTGTTTGGCCTTTTCTCAACACTTATATCATTTATAGTACTTGGAAATTATGGACTAAATCTTCAGGTTACAGGTAAGTTTGATGCCATTGGAACCTACGAGGCTAATGGTTATGACCTTTACGCTGTAATCATTGATATTATTAAAACAATACCAGGTTATCAGTTTGTGCTGATAGTACTTATACTTTCTATGATTGCATTTTATGCAACATCATTCGACTCAATTACACTTGTTGCTTCTTCATATTCATATAAGAACATGAAGGGAAATGAGATGGCTTCCAAGAAAATGAAACTGTTCTGGGCTATGCTTCTCATTCTGCTTCCTATCGCACTTATTTTCAGTGAGAGCAGTATGAACAACATTCAGTCAGTTTCTATAATAGCAGCATTCCCAGTTGGAATCGTTATCATATTGATAATAGCCAGCTTCATCAAAGACGCAAGAAAGTACATCGATAACGATGAAGAACCAGCAGCATTAGATGATGTAGACGAAGAATAAGGATTTATAGTAATAGGGGGGAAGAGGCGCTACGAGTGACGCACATTATTGCGATGCTTGTAGCGCCTCATGTTATATAGTAACTTTTATGTTACTATTCACAGTTCATGAGATAAGTAACAAAAATGACTGCTTGCAGGCACTTTTTGTTTACTTATCTCATGATTCCTGTGAAGCAGGAACTTAAAAAGCATGATTCAGTGCCTCCGAAGGAGGCAATAGAACATCGAATATTAGGCTTATTTAAGCTTGCTTAAGAATAAGCC
>JAILEL010000474.1 GCA_024687845.1 Eubacterium sp. | reverse complement strand
GGTCAGGTTGTTCTAATAACTGGTGGTGGTGGATCAATCGGTAGCGAGATAGCACTTCAGGTTTCAAGACATAACCCAAAGAAGCTTATAATCTTTGATATATATGAGAATAATGCTTATTCAATTCAGCATAAGATACTCCGAGAGAATCCGAACTGTCCTCTTGAAGTGCTTATAGGGTCTGTAAGAGATAGTAGAAGAGTTAATGACATATTCCGTAGATATAGACCAGACATAGTATATCATGCTGCTGCACATAAGCATGTACCGCTTATGGAAGATAGCCCTTGTGAGGCTATAAAGAATAATGTTATAGGAACATATAAGGTTGCTTATGCAGCTATGATGTATGGTACTAAAAACTTTGTACTTGTAAGTACAGATAAGGCCGTTAACCCAACAAATATAATGGGAGCTTCAAAGCGACTTTGTGAACTTGTTGTTCAATCTTTTGATAAAATGATAAAAGCAAATAGAGAGTGTGATATACCGGTAATTCATGTCCATCAGGAGGATGAAGACGGAAGCATGTATCCTCTTGCAGACGGAACGCAGAGATTCGATGAGGATGGAAAAGAGATATTTACATTCCCTGGACAAGATAATAAAGGATATAGAAAAGCACAAACTAAGTTTAGCTCGACTAGATTCGGCAATGTTTTAGCAAGTGGGGGATCAGTCATACCATTGTTTAAAGATCAGATAGCAAATGGCGGACCTGTTACAGTAACACATCCAGATATCATCAGATATTTTATGACTATTCCTGAAGCTGCAAGCCTTGTTCTGCAATCAGGTGCTTATGCCAAGGGTGGCGAAATCTTTGTACTTGATATGGGTGAGCCAGTAAAGATAATAGATCTTGCAAGAAATCTGATAAGACTTTCTGGACTTGAACCAGATGTAGATATTAAGATAGAATATACTGGACTTCGTCCTGGAGAAAAGCTATATGAAGAGAAACTTATGTCTGAAGAAGGACTTACAAGAACAGCTAATAAATTAATTCATATAGGTAAACCGGTTGAGTTTGATGAGATAAGCTTCCTTAATTCGATGAATGATCTGATGCTAGTTGCATACGAAAATACTGAAGCTGTTAGACTTATGGTTGAGGAACTTGTTACTACATATCATCCAAATGAACCACTCACCAAAGAACAACAGAAAGAATATTCAGAGGAAATAGCAACAATAATTGGAAAATCCTTTGTTTGCCATTTGTCTTAGTACCGTATAATGATATTTCAATAATATACAGTAAAAGCACTCATTAATCGTAAAAATGATGTTAGTGGGTGCGTTTAGGTATGTCATTGGATAGCGTAATAATGCATTATTAACTTAGTATAATGTATCATATAAAAAAATGAAATGCAACCAAAAGGATGCATTTTTGGAGGACGGAATTAATATGAAAGATTTTGCTAAAGACTCAAGGTTTGATGGGATTAAACCATTTGAAAAGAAAATCTGGCTTGCTTCACCTACTATGCATAGTGAAGAGCAAAAATGGATAAATGATGCTTTTGAAAAAAACTGGATTACAACAGCGGGCGAAAATATAAATATTATTGAAAAAGATATAGCGGAGTATATTGGTAGAAAATGTGCCGTTGCTCTTAGCTGTGGAACAGCAGCACTTCATTTAGCTATAAAACTTGCCGCAGAAAAGCTTTATGGGATGCCTAAGGTAGGACATGGTTCTTTAGAGAGACGAAAAGTTTTCTGCAGTGATATGACTTTTGATGCCACTCTGAATGGTGTTCTATATGAAAATGGCGAACCTATTTTTATAGATACAGAATATGATTCGTGGAACATGGATCCGGTGGCTCTAGAAAAAGCGTTTGAAATTTATCCGGAAGTGAAGCTTATAGTGGTAGCTCATCTATATGGTTCCCCGGCAAAAGTTGACGAAATTAGAAAAATAGCAAATGAACATGGTGCGCTTATCATAGAGGATGCAGCAGAAAGCTTTGGTGCTACAGTTAATGGTATTCAGACAGGATGTTTTGGCGATTATAGTATACTATCTTTTAATGGGAATAAAATAATTACTGGAAGCTCAGGTGGAATGCTTCTTTGTGATGATGAAGAAGATTCAAACAAAATAAGAAAATGGTCAACTCAATCAAGAGAGGAAGCCCCATGGTATCAGCATGAAGAGCTTGGATATAATTATCGTATGAGTAATATTATTGCAGGTGTTGTTCGTGGTCAGTTTCCTCATCTTAAAGAACATATAAATGATAAGAAAAGAATATATGAGAGATATAAAGAAGGTCTGAAAGACCTTCCGATAAAGATGAATCCATATCTTCCCAATACCGTACCCAATTTTTGGCTCTCATGTCTTATTATAGATGTTAATGCTATGTGTGAAACTATAAGAGGCGAAAAGAAAGCTTTGTATAATTCCGAAACAGGAAAGAGTTGTCCTACAGAAATACTTGAAGCTTTAAGTGCTTTTAATACAGAAGGTCGTCCGGTGTGGAAACCAATGCATATGCAGCCACTTTATAGAATGCATGAATTTATTACTTCTGCTGGAACAGGAAGAGCAAGGAGTAATGCATATATCGAGGAAAAAGGAATGGTTGATGTAGGTGCTGATATTTTTGAAAGAGGATTATGTCTTCCTAGTGATAATAAGATGACAGATGATCAGGTTGATACAGTGATAGATATTATTCATAGATGTTTTGATTGAACTAAAAAGGTGAATAAATAATATGATAAGAAGGCTTTTAAAATTTGTAAAAATAATATCTGTGTTGAGCGCATTTGTTGCTATTGTTGCTTTTGTTTTTGAAAGAATTGATGAAAAAAAAAATAAGCATTACAAGAA
>JAILEL010000470.1 GCA_024687845.1 Eubacterium sp. | reverse complement strand
TTTAACTATCCTGTACCGTCCTCCTAATATTGAGTTTTCTGTGAGCTGATGTGAGTGAGACATAATTTAGTTTCCTTTTGTTCCAAATAATATCTTTAAATTTCAATATCTACTTCTCTATTTTCTCTATAAGAAATAAATCCCATTTCTTCACATATCCTCAGTGTCCCTATTCCACGGTATGCCCGAGCATGGCTATAAAAAGATCTGAGGCGATGGTCATTGAGCCGGAAGCTTTTACCGGATCAAAAATGCCTTTATGACCTTTGATATAGTCTTGTGCCGCCTTAAGGCTCTCTTCATCCATCTTTTCAATATAAATGTCCGGATTCAGATCACATTCTTCAATAAACTGAGCGAGCATTTCAAGATATGCTTTATTCATAAGACTAAAACATTAAAAATGTCTCAGTTAGTCAATATTCTTAATATATCTACATTTTGGATATCCACTACAACCATAGAATCTTTTCCCTGCCCTATTCCCCATCTTTGCAGTCCTCATAACTAATTTGTTTCCGCAAAGAGGACATATTAGGTCCGTTGATTTATTCGTCGGAATCTGATCAGAAATATAATTTTCTTTTATATTGTCTATATGTGCTTGTTTTATTTCCCTATCTACCTTAGTTAATCCCTCTAATTTTCCATATATTTCTTCGACCTGAGTACTTGTAAGCGATAGTTCTTCCTTCTTTAGAATACTATTTACGGTTCTATAAAGCTCATTTCTTTGGATTATGGTATGAGAGTTGGAATAAGGGATGGACTTCAGTTCACAACGATCAGAAAAGACTATTAGAGAAAATATGTTAAAGTCCTTATCCTCATAAAACTGTTTTAGATATGATTTAAGATACCGTATATGACTTTCATTCTGCTTTATTGGATTATAAAACTTATTCTTTATGGATTTGCCCCTTCCTGCTGGCAAAGTAGAAGTCCAGTACTGTTCTTTTTCTTTTCCAAATATCCATCCAGAAAGATTTTTACTTTCAATCACAAAAATACCCTTCGTAGTTATATAAACAACGTCTATCTCTGAAGATTCAGAATCATTTTTGGGAATATATACATTCTTAAGAATCTTTCCATATACTTTCTTATTTAATTTTTCAAGAATTCCTTCAATCAGTTCTTCCCCTACTTTACCCTTAAGTCTCTTTGATCTCGCTATAACTTCTGCTACTATACTGAGGACAAAGAGAAGGACAAGGATGGAACCAACAAATATAGTTGAACCAGACATTACAATTCCTCTTCACAGAGTTCTTTATTAAATATATTCTCCCTATGATATTTCAGATATTTTTTGTTTTCTTCGTATATCTCTATCGTAGTATCTTTTCTTATATTCATATATAATTGATCAACTTCATCTATTTTATCAGATATTTTCACTCTTTTATTAGCTCCTCTTAAACTTACTCGTTACATTGATGTATCTATTTTCATAGTACATATTTTACCGGAATTATTTGTTTCAAATGTCAATGTAACATGTGCCATATTATTCTTATTTACTTCTTTAATAAACCTGCTCTGAGAAATCTTTTTCTTAACACCGTTTCCTCCGGATATGTAATACTTACAATTACCGGCAACTGAAAATGTTCCGTCATGAATATACGAAAACAACTTATGGCTGTAATTTTCAAAAGATTTTGCCTCAGCAACATTTCCCTCAAATTTTAATTTTTTACCAACCTTAACAAGCTTTGTAACATTAAGATTCATTCCTTTTGAATACTTAGGTCCTGCACAATGACTTATATAAAATGCTTTGTGAGGATTTTTAGTAATCTTATAGAAATTAACCGAATCATAATTATTCACATATTTTTTATACTTTTTGTAATATTCATTTTCGGATATATTTGATGAACTTAATACTTTCATTTTGCCATCTTGCAATTTTATTTTTGAATATGAATATCCTGATTTTATTCCATCAGTAATTCCTGTTATACCATCTGAAACGCAATCCATTGAACCGGAAGCATCTTTAACTAACACCCTCTGAGCATAGTGATGAAAATAGCAAACCAGATATTTTCCATTAGTAGATATTGCACATCCAGATGAACCACTATACAATTCACCAACATATACTATTTTATTTTTCTTTTTGGAATACTGATATATTTTTGCTCTCATAGAAATCATCGTATTCCCATCAAAAGTATAGGCACCACTGGAAATCAGTAGAACTGGTTGTTCAGAATCAACTATTGCCATATACATATTGTCCTTGGACTTTTGACGTAGCTTTTTTGCATATTCCAAATACATGGTATTATAATCATAGGCCTTTACATTAATTGGAAAATATACTAATGATATAAGTAAGGCTATAACGATAGTTACTGACAAACTTCTTTTTCTTAACATAGTTTTATACCCCCATAATTTTATTTTTCTTATATTTTTGTATATCTTTCTTATCCCTTTTCTTGTCCATTATCAAAAACCTTCTCCGGGATGTACATAGAACTGCAATAGTAGAAAGTCTTCCCGGAGCCCTGAACCTTCTCAATTCCTATTCCAAAATTCCGAAGAGCAGCCAGATCGTCATATATACTTTTACGCTGAGCATCAATTTCGTACTTTGATAATTCTTCTATTATCTGAGGTGTCGTGATCATATGATCTTTATCCGTCTGTTCCTGTAATATTTTTGCCAAATATAATAGTTTTAGCTTCTGATTTTTACCTCTCATAAGCCACCTCTCTTTCCCATAAGAAAACACTGGAAACACAAGAAAATTGTACCATATAGAGTGTTTTTTACAAGCCCTTCCTACATTTTTATTTTACAAGAAACAATATAGAGAATACTAGAAATATTGATAAATCCCCTATAATGTAAAATTATATGTATTTTTTTCTCTCTTCCTATACTCCCAACCTAAACTCATAGATTTGATAAGAAAAGAGACGTACATTCTCAGAGTCCTGCCCCGAGAACAATACGCCTCAATAATATCATATACACAGTTCTATTTAGTTACTTTAGCCTTCTTCGCAGCCCTGCCTTATAAATCATCATGTGAAGCTCCACTATGCCATATTGCTAAACCACATATAACGTATTCATTTTCCAACAAATAATTTATACAATTAACAAAACATTGTTCTATTGAATCGGATATAAATATTCCTCCGTCTGCATTTGTATCTATATAGAAGTCAACCATAGCCATACCTCCTGTTAGAACTTAGCCTGTGATGCATTCTTATATGCATAATCATAAGTAACCTCTTTTATTATTTCTATCTCCTTAGGAAAATTTATCTCAGTATCTTCTGAATCCAGTTCAACTTCAACAATAGCTTTATCCTCCCAGAAAGGATAAACATCAATCTCGAAATACTGACATTCAAACATAAGACAATATCTTGTCTTTCTTACAGGATGTTTTGATATATCTGCTTCCATCAAAAGCTTTATATACTCATCTTTGTCAATTTTCTTTTCTATTTCTACACGCTTTATTCCGGATATTTTTCGTTTTATTGTAAATGTATATGTGAAGTTTCCATTTTCTCCACGCTGACGAACTTTTAATTCTTCTCCATTATCCGATTTCAGATATGTTTGTATTATCTCTATCTTCCTGCAATTATCTACTCTTTCAAGCCATTTAACATCAGGATACTCTATAAGAAACTTTCTTTCTATTTCATATGGCTCAGGCTCTCCTAGAAATGAACTGATTTCTGATATTAGTTTTGAGATTTTACTATCAAAATCTGTTGAATTATCTATAACTCTTAGATGTGGATGTCCTGTCCATGCAGCGATAAGTTTATCGTCAAGCTTTATAGCTTCTTCAATGGTCTCTGTCCTAGCCGAATTATTTTCCGTTGTATAAAACTGACTTGCTCCTTTTGCTGCTGTTTCCATGTGAAATACAGCATCATAATAATCTCTTAGTTCTACCTAGTTCGTTCCAATTTCTTTTATCAAATGATAAAAATCAGCTTCTTCCAGATAAGCTCTATTATCCATAAGACCTCTGTCACAAACGATAAGAACTTTTTCATCCTTCATATTTCTAGCAGCTTGTTCAAATATATGTTCTTTTTCCTGCTGTAATTTAAACATATACTTCTGAAATTCAAGATTTGAACTGCATGTAAAAGGAGCAATCCCACCACTAATCAATTCTGTAGCTGTTTCAGGAACAAATAAAACTGTATATCCAAGCTTATTAAATTCACTTTGAATTCTACTAAGACCTGTTGTTTTTCCGGCACATGGTCCTCCGGTAATAACAATCTTTGTGATTTCAGGTTCAGCAACCTCCTTTTTCAACTGCAAAAGCTCGTCAATCGAAACATTAAATAGAGATGCTAGCTTCTTTAATGTATCTGTATGAGGCTTAGCTTTACCATTCTCCCACTTTGATACAGCCTTATCAGAAACCTTCAACAGATTAGCTAATTGCTCTTGTGAAATTCCCATAGCCTTTCTTTTATCATAAACATACTCGCCAAATTTATAATCATTCATGCTTGTCACCTCCACTTATAGGCTACAAAAAGATAAAAACAATATAAATTTAAAATACTAGAATAGCGGTAGAACAAAAAAAATCAGCAATTAGCAAAATGCACGTAATTCCCATCAATTTCCTAGACTACATATAAAAAGATGTGAAAAAAAACAAATTTAAATTCTAAATTTAATACTTAAGCACTAAATCTCAGATTTCATTATTTGTCACACTTTCACATCCCGTAAAATGTACTATTCAAACCAAATCTAATAGTATATTTCTATAATATAGCATTTCTACCCTTTTTCTCTTCTCCCTACCCATAATCTGAGCAGGGAAAAGAATTGGAAAAAGGATTGTAAGAAACTATTATTTAAAAGTCTTAAAAGTACCAACATTACTCCAAGCATACGTCACCTTCTTACCATTTACCTTACTATAAGGGCGTATCCTTGCATAATAGGTTCTTCCCTCAGCTCCCCCTCTTAAAATAGCGGAACCACTTTTTTTATTGAAATCAATTGGTTCATATCCATCACTAAATTTTGAATCGCGTGAGAATTGTATTTCATAACCATCAAATGCTGAATACGCAGACCATGTAAGCTTAACCCTACAATCCGAAAGTGCAGTACACTTAAGTAGTTTTACCTTTGGAGCTTTTACAGTAATAACTATTTTTTTCGTACCCGCAGCATATTTTGCATTCTGCTTTGTTTTTATTGTAATAGTCGCCTTACCTATTCCCTTCAGCGTAACCTTTCCCTTACTTGAAACCGTAAGAACTTTCGGATTACTGCTCTTATACGTCACTTTCGCATTACCCTGAACCTTAGTACCGAGGTTGAAAGGAGTACTGGTATAGGTCATAGTCTTTGTCTTAACCTTGCTCGTAATCTTCTGCTTAGACCTCTTTACCGTTAGAGTTATTGTTTTCTCGGCAGGGGTATAGGAGGAGGTACCAGAGGCTTTTACTGTTATTTTAGTCTTTCCTGCTCCTATAAGTTTAACTTTACCATCAGCTTAAACTGTGGCAACCTTTTTATTACTACTTGAATATGTAATTTTTCCATTACCACTCGTTTTAGCCTTAATACTAAACTTCTTAGTTGAATAAGATTTTGTTAAATTCTTAACTCCCTTTATACTCTGTGCTTTCTTTACTGCCCCATTACTGCCCTGGGTATGAGATGAAGGATTAGAGGATGGATTACTTGAAATATCCGTTTTCCCTGTATTTCCGTTATTATTCTGCTGACCAGAGGAGGAACCGGAAGAACCACCCTGTGATGGATTTACTGGATTATCTGATGGATTATCAGAGTTTTCTATTGGAAAATCAGTCCTATCATCTGGATTTAACGGGATTTCGACTCCATCAGTAGGATCTCCGACCTGTACGGGTTCTCCCTTTGTCCAAGACAAAGAGGAAAGATTAATATACAAAGCAGGACGAACTCCATACTTCATCCCCGTCATATCTCCCTGACAATGAACTGTACCATATTTGCTGTTCACGCACATAGCACTTCCACCGCTTCCACCGGAACCCGGCGAGCAAATCCACCAGGAATCATATTGGTCATCTGGATTCTTAATAATTCTCGTACTCGTATGAATATTGTACAATGAAGGAAAGCCATATGCTGTTTGTATTATATCATTCATAGATAGCAGGAATATTTTATCTGTAGTATCATTTCCACCAGTTGTTTCGTAAAAAATATTGTCCGGATTCGTAACTGATGTATTACAAATGATAGCTTTTTCTGATTCGGAAAATGCTTCATTTATAAATTCATTATTAAGCCACCTCCTCAGATTGCAATTTTCCCATGTAATTGATTCATATTTATCATGATATTCTTTATATGCAATTACCTCATCCGAAAGAAGCAGAGCATCATTGCCCGTAACATTTAATACTCTCCAGTTTATTTTTTTTCCACCGTATGTACCAAATGAAACTACATCCCATTCACTACCTTTTACTGAAACCCTTATATCTTCCCCCTCTGTTACATATGAAGATTGAAGATTTATACGCAAAGCGGGACGCACCCCAGCAACTACTCTGACAACACATGAGCCAACTCCCGCCCCATAAACACACATCGCCGCATCACTATAGTTATTATAAGGTGTGCGAAGCCACCAATTTAGGATTCCGTCTACAGGAAGCTTACCATTCGTATTGGCAAAAGTAGTGATTTTAGCAGTTTGTGCTTGATTTAAACCTTCGGAGCTTTCATTAAACCAATAAATAAAATTTGTCATATCACTATCTTCAAGAAGAAAAACCATATCCTCTGTCAGGTATTCATCATTGACAACTCCATCATATCCTGTTGGGTAGCTTTCAACAGATATTGTATTAATTGCCGCCTGTTCGGATAATGAGAAGGCTTCCTTTAGAAAATCCCCATCATCTGTACCGTTCAACCATTGTCTAAGAGAGCATTCCTTCCATTTATTTGTTGAATCATTAGAATGAAAACTTTTCACATCCAGTACCTTATCCGATAATACCAACGCAGTCCCATCCTCGTACCTCTCTAGTACCTGCCATACTATCGGTTGCTTATCGTCATTCTGGTCTGCTACCCCGTCCCCATTCGTATCCTCTTGCCAATAACGCCCGAAAATGACAGTATCCCTATAGTTATAGGCAACTCTAGGGTTATGAAGTCCATAATTGTTAGAGACAGAATCACCAGATTCCTCAGCCCTTGACTGAATTGATCATCCTCCATAAGCTGAAACGACCATAATAACAGCCCAAATTAATGCCATTCCTCGTCTCATACCTTTTCTGAATTCATTACTAAATATCTTTCTCATACCTAACCTCTCCTTCAATCATATTATTTAATAGCTTCTATAAAAAATGTATCATTACAGATTAGCAATATATTTAGGGGGAGTACTTTAATATATTATATATACCTATATAATAACAAATTCCTTCATCGTTTAAAACATTGGAAATACCCAAATCATCAACCCTCTTTTCCTTCACCTCTTCTAAAGTCATCGTTTCTGGAAGAGAGTTTACTAAAGATTTACAATTTCTTTTCTTAATTTTTTCCCCTCTGAACGACTTACCCTCACGTAGTCCTTATTCCTGTTCCAGTAATCGAAATCCTCAAAGCTCATGTACGACTCAAAGACCACCTTTTCCTAAAAGTTCACCTGCTTGACCATGTAACCTGAGCCCTCTTCCGGTTCTATATCACAAAAGTAGAAGTCGTGATATTTCTTTCTCTTTCCCATCTCTCACCCCTTCTTCTTTCCACAGCAGTCCTTGTACTTAAGTCCCGAACCACAAGGGCAGGGAGCTGTAGGGAAGATTGCTATTGAAGCTGTTGTGATAGGAGCTACCTTTCCGTTCTTAACGGGATAAATCGGTA